>DATKNU010000253.1:0-16565 GCA_035541195.1 bacterium | reverse complement strand
CCGTAAAGACCCCGGCTTCGTCGCCCTGGGGGGACAGCGCCGCGAAGGCGATGGGCCGGGGGTCGTTGAAGAGCTGGGGCTTTTCCCCGGGCAGGGACACCACCGCGCCCGCCACCGCCAGGGTGGTATAAGCGCCGAAGGAATGGCCCGCCACCCCGATTTTCTTCAGGTCAAAGAGCCCCGTCAGCGCGGGATCCATCGCCTCGATCTGCCCAAGATGGTCCAAGACGAAAGTCACGTCCTCGGGGCGGTCCACGAAATTCGAGGGGAGGGTCACCATCTTCTTGATGGCCCGGAGGTTGTAAAGCGGCCGGTGCTTCTTGAGCAGCGACCCGTCGCTGCCAAAATGGGTGGGATGGATGACCACATAACCGTGGGAGGCCCAATAGCTGCCCAAGTAGGCGTAACCGTCCTTGGAACCGCCGGCGCCGTGGGAAAAGACGATGACGGGGAAAATCCAATGGCCCTGCCCCACGGGGTAATAAACCGTCAGGGGAACCTTGCGGTCCCGGGCCGGATCCTTGAGGACCAGGTGATCCACCACCCCAAAGCGGTCGCTGGTGGCGATCACCGAATCCTGGGCCCCCAGGGGCCCCGCCAGGGACGCCCACAGCAAAGCGCCGAAGGCCGCCGTCAGGGCCCGGGTCCTCATTTTTTCGAGAGCGAGGCCGCGGCGGCTTGGTCCAGCATGAACAAAAGCCGGCCCGGGGTGGGCCGCAGGTATTGGATGGGATAGCGGGGCGGCTCCGAGGGGCCGTCCAGCACCTTGTGGAGCATGTCGGCCTTCTTGGCGCCCTCGGCCAAGACCACCAGCCACCGGGCGGCGTTCAGCACCGGGAAGGTCAAGGACACCCTTTCCTTCTTGGCCTCGTCCACGAAATAACCCACCACCCATTTTTCCCGCTCATTGAGCTGGGGCATGCCGGGGAAAAGGCTGGCCGTGTGGCCGTCGTCCCCCATGCCCATGAGGCAATAATCGAAGGCCGGGGGCTTGCCCGGCCCGAAAAATTGGTGGAGCCGGTGTTCCAGCCAGATGGCGGCGTCCTGCACGGAGCGCTTGGGCTCGGTGCCCGGCGTGATGTTTTCCTCGGGCAGGGGGACGCGGGAAAGCAGGTACTCCTTGGTCATGCGGAAATTGCTGGTCTCGTCCGTGAAGGGCACGTGCCGCTCATCCACCCAAAAGAGGAAGGTCTTGGACCAAGGTACCAGGGACCGGTAGGGTTCCTCGGCCAATTGCTGGAACAACCCCTTGGGCGTGGAACCGCCCGACAGGGCCGCCACGAAACGCCCGCGTTCCTGCACGGACTCCAGCGCCCTTTCCAGGAAAAAGTGGGCGGCCTCGTCGAAAAGGGCTTGGGGCGTGGGGTAGATTTTAATCTCGGGGTCGAATCCCGTGGACCGGGGACGCAGCGCCGGCGGCTTGCGGGAGGCGGCGGCTTTGGCCTTGGGGCTGGGGGTCACCTTGATCCGGGGAGCCGGGGCCTTGCGTTTTTGGGGGGCGGCTTTGGGTTTCTGGGCGGATTTCTTTTTCACGCGGATCCTCCGAAAGACGGTAATGGCTGGCTGAGGAAAAAAGCCCGACTCTAGGACGCTTGGGCGGGGGAAAAGGTTGCCGGCGGGCCGGGCCCTACAGGATGGGCTTTTCCAGCACTTCCCCGGCCAGCTTCAAAACCCTCTCCCAAACCTCGTCGGCCCCCAGGTTCTTCAAGCCCTCGGCCAAAACCTGGTTGGAATGCAGGTGCTCAAAGGTGACCGCCCGGGAAAAGCACTCGCCCCCCTCCACCTCGGCGCGGGCCACCACCACATGGGGATCGGCGTCCCGCACCACGGAAAAAAGCGCCGGATGCTCGCCGCGGGTCATGAGGCCGATGGCGAAGATCCGGTCCCGCTTGGCGTCCTGGACCGGCACGGCCTTCAATTGCACTTCCACCGGCCCTGAGGGGCCGTCGAAATCGATCTTTTCGGGCACCGAGGCCAGGGGGGATCCCTTGTATTTCCAACCCATGCGGTCCGCCATCCAAAGGGCCAACAAAAAGCCGCGCAGGGGATGGGATCCTTCGCCGTATTCCAGGGTGACTTGGCGGATCTGGGCGAGGTATTTGGACCAGGGCCCGTCGAAGAGCTCGGCGATGAGCGCGCGCCAGCGTTGGACGCGCACCCAATTCATGTCGGCCAGCAGGGTCTTGGGGAACCGCTGCTTCCAGAGGAAGGCCAGGCGGGCGATCGATTGCTCGGGGTTCTTGAACTTGGACGAGTCCACCCAAACGCGGTTGGAGGCCTCCGCCATCTTGGCGAAGAACTTGTTCTTCAGCGGCAGGTCGCCGGGCCACCAAAGCTCCACCGGCAGGTCCGGCACCAAAAGCGAGAAGGTGAAGCCGTAAAGGTTCTCGATGGAATCGGTTTGGGCCACCAGCTTGATGATGTCGCAACAAACCCGGTGCTGCTCGGCCCAGAAGGGGCAATGGCCCGACACGTAATAACGCACGGGGGCCTCGCCGGTGTCCAGCGCCGGGCGGATGAGGATATAGCGGCCCGGCTGGAATTGGGTCAGGTCCATCAGGACCCTTTCCACCCGGTAGCCGGTGTCATGGTCCTCGGCGTAGGCCACCAGGTTGGTGGTATAGACCCGCTGCAGCCCCGGCTCGCCTTCCTTGGCGGGCTTGGTTTCTTTCCAAAGCTCGGTTAGGTCGTGCTCAATGGCCTGGGCCGAGAGGGTCATAAGCGCCTCCACTTGCGCCAGGGCTTCTCCAGCAGCTTGTCGGCTTCCACCGGGCCCCAAGTGCCCGCCTCATAATTGGGGAAGGACTGCTCGGGCTGGGTGGTTTCCCAGTGGGTCAGCACCGGCATGAGGGCCTGCCAGGCCGCCTCGGCCTCGTCGCCGCGGATGAAAAGCGTGGCGTCGCCCAGCATGCAGTCCAGCAAGAGGCGCTCATAGGCCTCGGGCGCGTCCTCCGCGAAGCTGGTTCCGTAGCGGAAGTCCATGTTGACCGTGCGGGCCTCGGTGGTCATCCCCGGCACCTTGGTCTCAAAGCGCAGCGTCATGCCCTCGTCGGGCTGGATGCGGATGACCAAAAGATTCGGGGAAAGCCCGCCGATGTTCTTCTTAAAGAGCAGGTTGGGGGGCTCTTTGAACTGGATGGCCACTTCGGTGGAGCGCTTGGGCAGGCGCTTGGCCGATCGCAGGAAGAAAGGCACCCCGTGCCAGCGCCAGGTGTCCAAGAACACCTTCAGGGCCGCGTAGGTGGGGGTGATGGATTGGGGGTTCACTTCTTTTTCCTCGCGGTACCCCGGCACCTTTTGGCCCGCCAGGTAGCCCGGGCCGTATTGGCCCCGCACGGCGAACTGGGCGATGGACTCGGGATGGAAGGGGCGGATGGACTGCAGGATCTTGAGCTTCTCGTCCCGGATGGCGTTGGCGTCGAAGGCCACCGGGGGCTCCATGGCCACCATGCACATGACCTGGAAGAGGTGGTTTTGGAACATGTCGCGCAGCACACCGGAGGACTCGTAATAGCCCGCCCGGCTTCCCACGCCCAGCTCCTCAGCGGCGGTGATCTGCACGTGGTCCACGTTTTCGCGGTTCCAGATGGGCTCGAAGATGGAGTTGGCGAAGCGCATCACCAACAGGTTTTGGACCGTTTCCTTGCCCAGGTAATGGTCGATGCGGTAGATCTGGTGTTCCTTGAAGACTTCCTGGACCTTCCGGTTGAGTTCCTTCGCCGAGTCCAGGTCGTGGCCGAAGGGCTTCTCGATGACCACCCGGGAATAACCCTTGCCTTCTTTATTCAACCCGGCGGCGCCCAGGTTCGAGATGATGGGCTCAAAGACGTTGGGCGGCGTGGACAGGTAGAAGACCCGGTTGCCCGAGGTGCCGTTGTCCTTGTCCATTTGGTCCAGCAGGTTGGACAGGTTGCGGTAGGCCACCGGCTCGTCATAGCCGCCGGCCAGGTAATGGAAATTCTGCGAGAAGCTGTCCCAGAGCGCGTCGGTGAGCTCGGGCTCGGCTTTCTTGAGCATTTCCTTGAGCTTTTGCTTGAACTCGTCGTCGGAAATTTTCGAGCGCGAGATGCCGATCAGGCTGAAGGACGCCGGCAAGAGGTGCTTCTTATAGAGGTTATAGAGGGCGGGAACGAGCTTGCGGGCCGTCAGGTCGCCCGAGGCGCCATAAATGACTAGGCTGCAGGGGACGGGGACGCGGTCCGCGGAAAGACCTTCCCGAAGGGGGTTTGAAATCACGCCGGCTAGGGCCATGGAAAACCTCTTTTTGGAGTGGGCTAGACGCTATTAAGACACCGGGCCCCGGTTTCTTTCAAGGGGGCCCCGCCATCATATGCCAAGGCCCCCGGAATTTCCTCAAGCTTTCATGGGCCTAGGGCTTGGCCGCCGGATCCCCCACCTCCATGGCCGCCACCTGGGCGCGGGCCTTGTCCAGGAAGCGTTCAGGCAAGGGGACCCCGTCGGCCTGGGATTCCACCGTCTGCCCATCGGCCAACCACCAAGCCAGGAAGCGCGCCAGGGCCTGGTTCTTTTTAAAATCGTGGTTCCCTTTGGGCAATCGGGGCCGCACCAGCACCCAATCAAAGGACGCCAGGGGATAAGCGCCCGGATCCCGGGGATGGTCCACCGCCACCTTCAGGTCCTGGGGCAGATCGGAGAAATCCGCCACCGCCGCCGTGAGGCTGGCGGCGGTGGGCGCCGTAAAGACGCCCACCTCGTTGCGCAGCTCGGCCGCCGGCAATTGCCGGGAGGCCGCGTAAAGGTAATCCACCACGCCCAGGCTTCCGGCGGTTTGCCGCATCCGTTCCAGCAGTTCCCCGTTGCCCGAGACCCCCTGGCCCACCGGCCATTTCACCCTTTGGTCCGGGCCCGGGTCGTCCATGGGCCACTGGTCGTCGAGCTTTTGCAGGTAGCGCGGGAAAAGGTCGAAGAGGCTGCTCTCATCGTCGCGGTGGAAGACCGTGATGGCCAGGTCCGGCAGGGGCAAGCCGGGATTGAGTTCCCGCAGGTTCGAGTTATTCCAACGCTTGATCTTGCCGCAGAAAATATCCAGCAGCGCCTGGGGCGTCAGGCGCAGGCCGCCCGGCACGCCCGGCAGGTTGTAGGTCACCACCGCGGCATTGAGCCCCACGGGGATATAGAGGAGGTTGTCGGCGGCTTGCTTCTCGTCCGAGGGGATCAAGGGAAAATGCACCACCAAAAAATCCGCGCCCTTCCCCAGCCACTGGGCGGTGCCATGCCGGGAATCCTGGGGGTTATATTTCACCTGGACGTCGGGGGCCAGGGTCGCGTAGGCCTTCCGGCAGGAATCCAGCAGGTCTTGGGCGCCCCGCACGCCGGTCCCGTTCAAATCCAGCGCGAAAAGCGGGGACGTGACGATTAAAAGGATCAGCCCCCCCCAAAGCCCCCCACCCAGTCCCCTGCCCCGCGTCATGGCCGCTCCTTATCCGGTTTGCCTGTCCCAAAGGACTAGGGATTTTAACAGGCTTCCCGGCGCCCGGAACCGACTTTCCGTTCAAAAAAGCCCCTGGGGACGGCGCCCCGGGCCTTTCCTTGTTTTTGGCCCTTCCCAACCTTATGATTGGTGAAACTTCCTTAAATCAACAGGCAGGACCCCGTGAAAGACCTGGATTACGCCCAACTGAACGCCCGTTTCGAGAAAGCCCCCGCCGAGGAAATCGTGCGTTGGGCGGTTTCGGAGATTTCACCCCTTTGCATGTCCACTTCCTTCGGGGCCGAAAGCGCGGTCTTGCTGCATCTGGTCACCCAGGTGAAGCCCGACCTGCCCGTGCTTTTCACCAACACGGGCTTTCATTTTAAGGAAACTCTGGAACACCGCGACCGCCTGGTGGCGCGGCTCAAGCTGAACCTCAAGGAGCTTAAACCCGAGATCCCCACCGAGGAATTCCTGGCCAAGAACGGCAAGCTTTACGAGAAAAACCCGGACGCCTGCTGCGCGGTCAATAAGATCGCGGCCTTCGAGAAGGGCCTGAAGGACTACGCCGGTTGGATCACGGGCATCCGCCGGGGCCAAGCCTCGACCCGAGCGAAGGCCGAGTTCGTGGAACCCTATCGGGGAAGCCTCATCAAGGTCAACCCCCTTTTGAATTGGAACGGTAAAATGTTCTGGGACTACGCCAAGCAATATGACCTGCCCTATCACCCGCTGTGGGAAAAGGGCTACCTTTCCATCGGCTGCTCGCCGGAAAATTGCACCCGCCCCGTGGGCGCGGGCGAGGACGCCCGCTCGGGGCGTTGGTCCGGCCAAAACAAGGTGGAATGCGGGATCCACACTTTCCTGAAAGACGAGAAACCCCAGTCCCATGCCTCGAAATAAAGTTTGGGCGGCGCTGGGACCCGCGCTGTTGCTCGCCGCGCCCCTTTTCGCCGCCCCCTTCCAACCTTCCTGGACCGGGGAACTGTCCGCCGGCTATAGCGCCGAAGAGGGCGGCCAAGAGGGCTTTTCCCTGTCCTTCACGGGGCTCAAGCGCCTCACGCCCCAGGGAAGCTTTTTTTTCGCCAAAGCCTTTTCCCGCACCTTGAAGGTCGAAAAGGCCCAGGCCGCTTCCGCCGGCTTTGAGACCGGCGGGGGCTTGGGGCTGGGGGATTTCACGCCCTTCCTTTTGCTGGAGATGGAATCCGGCGATTCCCGCTTCAATGCCATTCGCGTGAACGTGGGCGCCGACAAGGATCTTTCCCCCTCGCTGGCGCTGGATTTTTCATTGGTGGGTGAAGTCACCAGCCACCAAGGGCCCCTGGGCGCCTATGTGGGCCTGCCCGCGGGTTCCGCCGCCGAGGTGGATGACTTGAACGCCCGGGGCGGCGCCACCCTTCGATGGAAATTATCCGGCGCCTTTTCCCTATCGGGCGGCCTTCAATTCAACTCTTATGAAACGGTCAAGATCCAGGATCCGGCCCACCAGGTTTTCAACGAGGTGGACTCGGCGGAATCGGCGGAAAGCCTTTCGCTTCGCGCCGACTGGAGCCCGGCGGAAGAGCTGGGCCTTTGGGCCGCCGTCCAAGGCGGGCTGGACTCCACGCCCGCCGGAACTTTTTACAGCGAACGCCAAGCCCAAACCCTGACCCAAGCCTCGGCCCAAAGCCGGGCCGTGGCGGATTTTTCCCTGGGGACGTCCTGGCGCTTTTAAGCGTAAAATAGCCCCATGCGGCCGTCCATTTTCAAAAAAGGATCCCCCATGCGCCAAATGACAAAAGGTTGGTTCTTGATCCTGGGGCTGGCCTTGGCCTTCAGCTCCCCCTTGAGGGCCCAAGACGGGACCGTGGGGCTCGACGATAACGGGCTTCCCCGCGGCGCCCAGCGCCTCGACGAAGGCGTGAAATTCACCCCCCATTGGTCGGGTGAACTGGCCTTCACCCGGTCCAGCCAACCCGTGGGCGGGGGCGTGGGCCAAACCCAAACGGATCTCGCCTTCACGGCCACCGACAATTTGGACGCCGACGGCGCCTATCTGTCGCTGGGCGCCGAAGCGGGCAGCCAAAAGGTCGAGGGCGCCCAGAGCCCCTTCGGGGCCTTGGCTTTAAGCGGCGGATTGGTGCTGGGGGATTTCTCGCCTTCCTTGACGCTTTCAAGCCAATCCGGCGATTCCCAATGGCGCACCTATTCGGGATCGCTCAGCCTCGACTTCACCTTGGGGCCTGATTTCACGCTGGGCCTGCTTTTGGGCGGGGGCTTCCAGGGTCATTTGGGCAAGGGCGCCGCGGGCACCATCAATACTAAAAATTGGACCGCCGGTCTCAACCTGGCCTACCAGGCCTTTGAGGACCTGGGGTTCGACCTTTCTTTCCAGCGCCAGACCGACATCACCTATAAGACCGGTTCCACTGACATGGACGCCCAAGACCGCGTCAGCTCGATCAGCTTGGGATTCGATTGGGGCTTCACCAAGCATTTTGCGCTACAGGGCACGGCCCAATATGGCCGGGAATATTTCCCCTCGGGAAGTTTCTACAGCCCCATCCTGGGCGAGACCCTGGCCCATCCAGGCTCCCCCCAACAGGACTTCGAGGGCTACTCCCTGGCCTTGGTCTGGGATTTTGATTTCGGGAAATAATTCAGGAAAAAGTCGGACCTGGGTTAAAGCCCCATGGCCAAGGTCAGCCCCAGGCCGTCGTGCCGGGGTCCCAAAGCCGTATTGACCGAAAGGGCCGGGCGGCCTAAAAGCTCCAGGGAAACCAGCGTCGCCGTATGGGTACCAAGGGCGATCCAGGCCCTTTCCCGGGTGGGCTGATCGTGGGACGCCAAAAGGGTCACGACCGGATAGAGGGTTTTGGAAATGCCCGCCAAGTTCACCAGGAACAATCCCGAATCGTCCGCACGGGCGGCCAGGATGCCCCAGCCCAGGGCGTCCACCCCCGCGGTGGACCAGCCGTAAACGGCCGCGTGGTCCTCGATGGCTTCGGTATAGGCCCAGGCGTAATAGTCGCCTAAAACCAAGGGAAGGGTGAGCGGCTCGTTGGCGGCCTCAGCGGTCGAGAGGCAAAGCCCCCATCCCAAGACCCACCCGGCTAAAAAAAACCTCACGCTTCCACGGCCTTCACCGTGCGCCCGTCCAATAGGTAAACCTTGCCGTCGGCCAAAATCCATTCCACTTCGGTCAAGGCGGCCCATTTGGCGGCCAAGCGCCGGGTCAATTGCACCACCTCGAACAACTCGTAACCGCGCAGGGGGAAGGCCTTGGGGAAATAATTCCAGGGCGTGTCGAGGAAACCCTTGAAGAGGCTCTTGTTGGGGGTCAGGCGCAGGATCAGGACATTCCCCTTGGGCAGGGCCGTCACCCTTATCTCCACGTCCGTGAGTTTCAAGCCCTGGGGCGGAAAGGTACGGCAAACGCCCACCGCGGAAACCTTCATGGCCTTCTGGACGATGAAGTAGCGCTTGGAGCGGGGGTCGAAGACTTGCCGGAGGGCCTGCTCCGTGGAAAGGGGCTTCAGCGCCAAGAGCGAGCTCTTTTTAGAGCCCGACTCGTCGGAGGGCCGCACCCAAAAGGGCCCCGGGCCCAAATCGCCGAAAGCCTGGCGGACGGCGGCTTCGCCCTTGGCCTTGGAGACGTTGCCCGTGATGAAACCGGGCGACACCTCGGCGCCGAGCGGCAAAAGCTCGCTCAAGCGGCCCGCCAATTTGCCATAGGCATCCCCATGGCCCTCCGTGAGGGACAAAAGCCAAACCCGGGGCGGGTGCAGGGAACGGCGCAAGGCGCCCACCAAGACCTCGACCTGCGGCGCGGTCCAACTGCTCACCGCCGCCAGGATGCCACCGCTCAAAAGGTCGGGGAAATAATGGAAGCCTAAAAAGAGCGTGGAAAGCCAGATGCCGGCGGTCAGCGGCAATCCCCAGATCATTCCCCGCCGGTCATGGCCCCATTGCCAAAAGAGCAGGTAAGCCGAAAGCGCCCCATGCAGGCTGGGGAAGACGTCGAATTTGGACCCCAGCCCGTTGATGAGGACGTTGGACCATTGGAAAATCACGCCCCCCGACAACCAATTCCATTCCTGTGGATAAGCGAAGCGGGGTCCGATGGCCGGGTAGAGCAGGTAACCGATGAAGCCGCCGATATAGACCAGGATGAGCCCCAACATGAATCGCTGGTAAAGGGCGCGCCTGAGCCAACTGTGGTAGACCAAAAGGCCCACCAGCCAAAGGAAAAGGCTCAAGTAAAGGACGCAGAAAAGGTCCGTGAGGCGCGGATGGCCCTCCAGCGCGTGGTCGAAGAGGCTGTTGCCCCTGCCGAAAAAACTCAGGTCCAGGGATTTGAGGCTCGCGTCATATTGCTGGGGATGGATGGCGGGCACCAAAAGCTTGATCAAACTGTAGCAAAGCACCAGGCCCAACCAAGGGCCCAGGCCCCGCACCAAGCCGAAGAGACCCATCGGCGGAGGTTTGCGGATGGCCACGAAATACATCCAGCCGATCCAAACCGCACAATAACCCGCGGTGGCGTAAAAGGCCGGGTCGGCGGCGGGCCTTTCGGCCAAGGCCGCCCCCAGGGACAGGAAGAAGAAAACCACGAAGACCGCCGAGGTCAGCCATTCGGAGGGCGTGAAGACCCAGGCGTTTTTGCGCAGCGTGAAGGACAAGGAAAACCCCTTGGGATTGGAATCGGCCGCCGAAAACCCCGATGATTTTATCATTTCACCCGCCGACCCGACAAAAAAACCGGCCTTTTGGCCGCCGGGGGCCGCATTGACATTTGGCCCGGTCTTTCGCAACATAGAAGGGATTCCATCAAACTTTGAAGGAGACTTTTCCATGGGCCTTTTGACTCAAGACCAACCCATCGCCACCAGCGTCATCACCGAGGATTCGGCCACCCAATCGGCTTTTTTAAGCAAGGTTTACGGCCTGCTCTTGGTCGGGCTCGTCACCGCCGCCGGCGGGGCTTATTTGACCATGACGAACCAGGCGATCATGGGCCAAGTGATGGCCCATCCCATCCTGACCATGGTGCTTTATTTCGCGGTCTTCTTCGGTTGCATGGCGGCGCGCCGGGTGCCCGGCTTGAACATCCTGGCCCTTTTGGCCTTCACCCTGGTCAGCGGCGCCTTCCTGGCCCCCGTGCTGGTTTTCGCCGCCCTTAAGACCGGCTCGATGGCCGTGGTCTATGAAGCCGCCATCATCACGGGCTCCATCTTCGGCGGCTTGACCCTCTATACCCTCGTCAGCAAGAAGGATTTTTCCTTCTTGGCGGGCGTGGTCAACGTGGGCCTTTGGGCGGTGCTGGGTATCATGCTGGTGAATTTTTTCGTGAAGAGCCAGGCCGCGGATTTGGCCGTCAGTTGGATCGGCTCGGTGCTTTTCTCGCTTTGGATCCTCTATGACACGTCCCGGATCATGCGCACCGTGGAGCGCGACGAGTACGTCACGGCCGCCCTCTCGCTGTACCTGGACGTGATCAACCTGTTCCTCTTCATCCTGCGGATCCTGTCCAGCCGCCGCGACTAAGCCCTCCAAGTCCTAGGCCGGGTCCCCGGGGGATCCGGCCTTTTTTATTTCCGGGGAAAAATCAGGGCGCGAATTTTTCCACCCGGTCGCCGCCCCAATCGGTCACGTAAAGGTTCCCCTGGGCGTCCGCCGCCACCCCCTGGGGGATGGAGAATTGGCCCGGCCCTTTTCCCAAAGTCCCGAATTCGCCCACATAACCGCCCCGGGCCGAGAATTCCTGCACCCGGTTGTTGCGGGCATCCACCACGAAAAGATGGCCCTGGCCGTTGAAGGCCAATCCCGCGGGGCCGTCGAATTGGCCCGGACCCTTCCCGGGTTTGCCCCACTGGAATTGAAAGCGCCCCGAGGCATCGAAGGCTTCCACCCGGTCATTGGCGCCGTCCGTGACATAAACAAGTCCCCGGGGGCCGATGGCCACCGAGTCGGGGGAGTTGAATTCCCCCGGGCCGCTTCCCTTTTGGCCCCAGGCGGCCACGAAATCCCCCGAGGGGCCGAAGACCTCCAGGCGGTTGTTGCTGGCATCCACCACGAAAAGCCGGCCCGAGGGCGACCAGGCCAAGGCCGTGGGGTTAAAAAACTCCCCCGGCCCCGCGCCCGCGCTTCCCCACTGGGTGATCGGCGCGCCCCCCGCGTCGAATTTCACCACGCGGTCATTGAGCGTGTCGGCCACGTAAAGATTCCCCGTCTCATCCGCCGCCACGCCCAGGGGATGGTGGAATTGCCCCAGGCCTTGGCCCTTCGAACCCCACTGCCTCAAAAAAACGCCCGAGGGGTCAAAGACTTCCACCCGGTCATTGACGAAGTCCATGACCGCCACCTCGCCCCGGGGGCCCACCGTGAGGCCATAGGCACCCCAAAATTGCCCGGCCCCCGCGCCCGGGACGCCCCACTGAAGCCGGAAGGCGTGGGCCGGGGGCTCGGCCCCCAGGGGCAAGGCCAACGAAAGCGCCAAGGCCATGAAGGCGGCGCGGTTGCAATTAAGGCCCTTTCCAGTTAAAAACATAAGGTTTGCTTTTCACCTTTCCAAAGGCCGGGAGGCCCCATGGTATCCGAAGACGCGATCACGGCGACCCTCCAGGGTTCCATCGAGGACTTCATCCGCCACGCGCCTTTTTTCAAGGCCTGGGTCCCGGGCGCGGTCGGCCGGGCCCAGGCCGAACGATTCCTGGCTTCTTTTGACGCCCTGGTGCGCAGTTTCCCCGCCCTGATCGCCGCCGGCATCGCCCGCGCCCCGGACGAATCCACCCGGGTGGTGCTGGCCGTGAATTTGTTCCAGGAATGCGGCGAGGGGGATCCCCGCCGGACCCATTGGGCCATCTACCGCCGCTTCCTTGAAACCGCGGGGATCGCCCCCGCCGACCGGGAAATTCCCTACGCGGCCCAATGGCGCCAGACCTTGATGGATTACGTCCTAAAGGCCCAAAATCCCGGCGCGGTCCTGGGCGCCCTGGCCTCTGGGGAATTCTTGGCCCAACCGGCCTTAAGCCGCCTCTACGCCGTCCTGAAGCCCCTTTTTCCCCAGGCCGACCAGGAATATTTCACCCATCACCTGGCCTTGGAGACCGAGCACATGCGCGAAATCGCGTCACTGCTCGCCCGGCAACTCAAGGAAAAACCCGACTGGGACCTCGTCCAAAGGGGATTTAAAGACGGCCTTTTGGCCTGGGGGGATTACTTCAACGCCTTGGGGCTGGACCTCAAACTCAGCCTTCAAACACCGGAAGGGGTTTGACCCGGCGGCAGCCCAGCTTCACGATCTCGGCCACGTGCAATTGCATCATGGCTTCCAGGTACTTTTCCTGGGCCCGGGCCAGGCGGCGGCGTTGATCGAAGCTCTTGCAGTAAAGCAGGATCAGGTCCCGTCCCACCGCGATGTGGTGGGGCTCGTCGGTCTCGATGTCCCGGATGGCGTCCATCAGTTCCCGGTCAAACAAGCGCGCGAAGATGCTGTCTTTCAGGTCCGTCATGGAGCTTAGGACCACTTCCCCGGCGAATTGGTTGGTGGCGGCGATTTCCGAGGCCGTTTCCATTTCCATCTGCACCTTTTGCATCTGCACCAAAATCTCCGGCAGTTGGAAATCCTCCAAACGGGGCTCGGCGCCATAGCGGCGAAGCTGGGCCACGAAGACGTCGAAATGGCGCATCTCGTCGCGGATTTGGCGGGCGATGCGGAGCTTTAAATCGATTTGGTCGTTGGGAAGCAAGGTGATCTGGCGGGCGGGCGAAACGGTGCCGAAATACCACTCGGACCAAGCCCGGCGGCGCATGTATTGGACCAGGCTTTCCCGGTAAGCCTCGGGGGAGAGCTCGAAGAACTCGTAATGGCGGGCCTCATAAAGGTCGTCGCCCACGGCCTTGGCGCGGTGATAGAGCTTGCGGGAAAAATCCAGCTCCGAGAAGGCCATGAGCCGGCCCTCGTCCCATTGGGAATAGGCTTTTTCTTTTAAGGCCCCTTCCAACATACCGGCGTTTTCCCTGGGCGTCATAACCGCTCCTTTTCCTTCTTGAGCCTTGAAACCCTTCTTCTAACCCTATTTCACCGCGGTTCAAATCGCCTTTAAAAAAGGCCCTGCTCGATGTTTTTGCCGTACCACAACTCCAGCCCCGTCACGCCGAGCGCTTCCATTTCCCCCCGCATGGAGGGCGAATCCATGAAGGCCGGGGCCATCCGGACGTCCGAAGCTTGATGGGCCACGATCACCACCGCCGGCCCTTCGCCCTTGGCGGGCCAAGCGTGCACGCTGCGGTTGCTGGCCACGTAATGGCGGCCCGCGTGGTTGTGGGGGCCTTCGGCGTCAAAGCCCTTCTTCCAAAAAGCCAGGGACCGCACCTCGTTGCGGGCGACCACGATGCCGCCCTTCATATGGGGCTCCGGCCGGTAAACCCGGGCGGTGAGGTCCAATCCCCACCACACCGAGGGGACGCCGGCGCCGGCCTTATTCATGGCGTTGAGGAAATAATCCGACCGGACGAAGTCCAGGCCCTTTTGGAGATCCGAGCAAGCCAGGGTCAAGAGGATGGCCTTGGGATTGGAAAGGTCCTGATGCAGGCTGTAGGCCCAAAAACCCTGTTGCTTTAAACGGGGCGCTTGGGCCAGGAAGGCCTCGTGAAAAGTCTTGTAGCTGTCGACCGGCTGGCGCAAAAAGAGGGTGCCGGGGGACCGCAGGGACGCTTGGGGGCCGCAGCCGAAGCCACCCAGGGTGACCACCGCCAACAAGAGGGGCCAAATGAATTTAGGGAACATGGGAACCTTTCTTAACGCTTGAGGTTGAAGGCTAGAGCGCCGACCCGCCCTTGGGGGAAACGAAGTAGGAAAATTCCAGAAGATTCCCGTCCGGATCCTGGACCACGCAGAAATAACCGCGCAGGTGCCCCCCGTAATGGGCCGCCTCGACCAGGCAATTTTCCTTCTTGGCCCTTTCGCTGACTTCTTCCACCGGGTCCAGGTCCGTCATGCGGAACCCCAGGCGCTGGAAGCTGGTCTCGGGGGCCTTCTCGGGTTTCTTCCATTGGGAGTCCTCGAAGAACACGTAAAGGGGCGCGTGGGGGTTTTCCAAAAAGCGCATCCATACCCAGCGGGCGCCCTCGGCGTCCTTCTGGTCCACGATGGCCGTCAACCCCAGATACTCGCTGTAGAAACGGATGGACAGGTCCGCGTCCTTCACCTTGAAGAGCACATGGTGCCAATCGGGAAATTGGGAAACAAACTCGAGGGTCAAGCCACGGCCTTTCAAACGAGGTTTTTCAGCGCTCAGTATATCAGGCGGCCCTCCCTTCTTTCAGCTTGCAATCCCGCCCCCGGGGACGAATTATGGGGCGGAGCCGAAAACCAAACCTCCCCCAAAGGACCGCCCTTGCAAATCGACCTGGTCATCCTATCCGTGGGCCTGCTGGCCTTCTTGGCCCATTTTTTCGTCGCCCTCTTTGACAAGGCGAGGATCCCGGATGTTTTGCCCCTGCTTCTTTTGGGCCTTTTGGTCGGGCCCTTCCTGGGCTGGGTCACCCCCGACACCTTCGGCCAAGTAGGCCCCATCTTCACCACGGTCACCCTGATCGTCATTCTTTTCGAGGGCGGCTTGGGCATCCAATTTTCGGTCCTGAAACGCTCCCTGGGCCAAGGCCTGGGCCTGTCGCTTTTAACCTTTGTTTTGACGCTTGGGCTGGTCACTTTGGGGGGGATGGCCTTGGGATTTTCTTTCCTGGAAAGCCTTCTCTTGGGGTCCATTTTGGGCGGAACCTCCCCTTCGGTGGTCATTCCGCTGGTGGCCCGGCTCACCTTGCGGGCCGAAACCAAGGCCAGCTTGTTATTGGAATCCACCTTCAGCGACGTGTTGTGCATCGTGGTGACCCTGGGAATCCTGCAGGCCGCCAAACAGCCGAGCCCCCAGGTGGGGCTCATCCTGGGAAACATCGTGGCGGCCTTCCTGCTGGCGGGGGCCTTGGGCGTGGCCGGCGGCGTGGGGTGGTCCTTGCTGCTCAAGCATGTGCGCAAGCTGGAAAACAGCACCTTCCTGACGCCCGCCTTCGTGCTGGTGCTTTACGGCCTCACGGAGCTCTTGGGCTACAGCGGGGCCATCGCGGCGCTTTGTTTCGGCGTCTTCCTGGGCAACGCCTCCAATTTGCCCCTGCCGCTGTTGAAGCAATGGACCTTGGAGCCGGTGAAATTGAACGAGATGGAAAAATCCTTCTTCGCCGAGGCGGTTTTCCTTTTGAAGACCTTTTTCTTCGTTTATATCGGTTTGTCGGTCCAGTTGGGGGACGGGCCCTTGTTGCTCCAGAGCCTGGGCTTGGTTTTATGCCTGATGCTTTTACGCATCCCCGTGGTGCGTTTGGCCTTGCCGCACCAACTGCCCCGAAAAGACGCCGTGGACGCTTCCTTGATGGTGGCCAAGGGATTGGCCGCGGCGGCCTTGGCCTCGCTTCCCTTGTCCGAGGGGCTCCCCTTCGGCGCGCATTTAAGGGAAGTGGTTTTCGCCGTGATCTTGTTCAGCATGGTGGGGACGGCCGTCTTCCTTTTCCTGGCGGAAAAGACGCCCTTCGGGAAGCTCTATGAGAGATGTTTTGGCGTGTTCAAGAAGGCCAAATAATCCGGCTTGCCTAAGGCAGTCGGTCCAGGATTTCCTTGGCGATCTTCTCGGCGTTCTTTCCCTTGGCGTCAACCGTTAGGTCGGCATATTGGCGGAAAAGCGGCGCCCTCTCCCGAAAAAGCGCCGGCAAGGTGGCCCCGCCCCGGCAGACCACGCCCCGGTTGGACCAATCGGGCAGGCGTTTCTTAAGCTCCGCCAGCGGCACCTTCAGGTAAATCCGGGGGCCGAGCTTTCCCAGGTGGCGCATGGCCTTGGGATAATAGACGGCGCTTCCCCCCGGGGAAACCACGCAGCGCCTGGATCGCAGGGCCCGCAGGGTCGCATCCTCCATCTTCATGAAGGCTTTCATGCCCAGCCGGTCCAGGACTTTTTGCAGGGGACGGCGGTGTTTGGCCTCGATCAAGTGGTCCACGTCCACGAAATGGTAGCGCAGTTTTTGGGCCAGGATACGGCCGATGGTGCTCTTGCCGCTGCCGAACATGCCGATCAGCACCAGGTTGGGGGGGAATTTTTTGCGGGGG
>DATKNU010000252.1:0-16244 GCA_035541195.1 bacterium | reverse complement strand
AAAGTAATTTGGCGCCGGCTCAAATCTTAAAGGCCTTGGAATGACCATGCGACTCGAGGAAAAGATCAACCGGATCCGGGGCCCCATCTTGGTCTTGGGCGCCAGCGGATTCGTAGGCGCGAATTTGTTGAAGGCGATCCTGCGCCACCGGGACGACGCCTATGGGACGGTCTTCCACACCCCGGCCTGGCGGCTTTCGGACGTGCCCCTGAAAAACGTGCTCCAGGCCGACCTTCTGGTGGACGCGAACCTGGACCATTTGCTCAAGACCCTGGGGCCCAAGACGGTCTTCAACTGCGTGGCCTACGGTGCCTATTCGTTCGAAACCCAAAGCGACTGGATCTACCAGACCAACTTCAACCTGACCGCCAAGATACTGGCGCGGCTTTCGGGCGGTGATTTGGGCTGCTATGTCCACGCGGGCTCCTCTTCCGAATACGGGGACAAGGCTTCCGGGCCTACCGAGGACGAATTGCCCGAGCCCAACAGCGATTACGCCGTTTCCAAGGCGGCCTCGGCCAACCTGATCCGCTATTACGGCAAGAAGAAACTATTGCCTTGCGCGAACCTGCGCCTTTATTCGATTTACGGTCCCCTCGAGGATTCTTCCCGTTTCATTCCCGCGCTGGTTCGCGAAGGCATAGCGGGGAAGTACCCTTCCTTGGTGAACCCTGAGATTTCCCGCGACTTCGTCTATGTGGACGACGCTTGCGAGGCCTTCATCGACACGGCGCTCAATCTGAAGCCCGCGGACTATGGGGAGTCCTTCAACATCGGCAGCGGCCAAAAGACCACCATCCGGGACGCGGCCTCCGCCGCGGCCGAGCTTTTCAAATTGAAAGGCCAGCCTGCCTTTGAAAGCCTGCCGGGTCGGGCCTGGGACGTCTCCAATTGGTTCGCCAACCCCCAAAAGGCCAAGGCCCGGCTGGGGTGGGAAGCCAAGGTTTCCTTCGCGCAGGGCCTGAAAAAGACCGCTGATTGGTACCAATCCCTGCCCGACAAGGACCAATATCGGCATTCATCCAAGCAATTCGGCCTCGACGGTCAATACAGCGTCTCGGCGGTGGTGGCTTGCTACAAGGACGGCCAGGCCATCCCCATCATGTACCGGCGGCTGAAGGAAACCTTCGAGAAGCTGGGCCTGGATTACGAAATCATCTTCGTCAACGACAACAGCCCGGACGACAGCGAGGCCGTCATCGCCGAAATCTCCCGCACGGACCGGCGGGTGATCGGCATTTCCCATTCCCGTAATTTCGGTTCCCAAGCGGCCTTCCGCAGCGGCATGGAAATCTCCTCCAAAAACGCCTGCGTGCTCTTGGATGGGGACCTGCAGGATCCGCCCGAGCTCATCGAGAAATTCGTGGAAAAGTGGAAGGGTGGCTATGACGTGGTCTATGGGCGCCGCATCAAGCGGGAAGCCTCCTGGTTCATGCAAATCGCCTATAAGGCCTTTTACTGGGTCTTCAACAAGGCTTCTTACCTGCCCATTCCCCGGGACGCGGGGGATTTTTCCCTGATGGACCGCCGGGCCGTGGAGGCCATGTTGCGTTTTCCTGAGCGGGACTTGTTCCTGCGCGGGGTGAGGGCTTATGTGGGGTTCAAACAAACGGGCGTGGATTACGTGCGGCCCGAGCGCATGTTTGGGGTCACGACCAATAATTTTCTCAAGAACATCGAATGGGCCAAGAAGGGAATCCTATCCTTCAGTTATACGCCCTTGAGCCTCTTGAGCACTTGCGGCATCCTGCTTTTCTTCTTCACGGTCCTGTTGGGAATCCTCCAGCTGATTTTGCGGCTGCTTTTCCCGGACCTGGCTCCCAAGGGAAGCACCACGGTCCTTTTGGCGATCCTCTTCTTCGGGTCGGTGAATCTTTTCGCCTTGGCGGTGGTCGGGGAATATATCGCCAAGATCTTCGAGGAAGTCAAACAACGCCCCCATTTCGTGCGACGGGCCATCGTGAAAAACGGGGAAGTCCGTCGGGTCGCCACGGGCCGCCCGGAAAGGGAATCGGCTTCGTGAAACCCCGAATGGTGGGCCGTCCTTGCCCGGTTTGCGGCAACCGGGATGAGGCCCGGGTCTTCGCTCCCGCCAACTTTGACCTCGACGAATTGGATCAATTCGCCTTCGCGTCCCGAAAGACCCCCGAGTACATGCATCTTCGCTTGGTGGTCTGCCCCCGATGCGACCTGCTTTACGCCACGCCCATTTTCCCGACGGGAACCATCTTGTCCGCTTACCAAGAAGCCGCTTTCGCCAGCCAAGAAGAAGCCGCCTTGGCGGCTACCACCTATGGCAGGGTCCTGGATGGTTTCCTGGGTGAGTTGCCTGACCTCCGAGGCGCGCTGGATATCGGAACGGGCGAGGGAGCCTTCTTGGGTGAGCTGTTGGCCAGGGGTTTCACGGGCGTGGTGGGGGTCGAACCCTCAAAAGCGCCGGTGAAGGCGGCCAAACCAGGGATCCGCAAACTCATCCGCAACAAGCCTTTCAAAGCGGGGGACTATCCCAAGAAAAGCTTCAGCCTGGTGACTTGTTTCCAAACCCTGGAGCATGTCACCGATCCATTGAAAGTGGCCCAGGCGGCCTTTGATTTGCTCAAGCCCGGCGGCGTTTTTTTTGTCGTGTCCCATAACCGCCGGGCCTTGCCCCTCAAGCTCCTGGGCCGCAAATCGCCTATTTTTGACATCGAGCATCTCCAACTTTTTTCCCCCCACAGTGCCAAGGCCCTATTCCAAAAGGCGGGGTTCAAGGAAACGCGGGTGAAGCCCGTGACCAACCGTTACCCTCTGCATTACTGGGCTAGGCTTTTTCCCTTTCCAGGAACCGCGAAAAAGACCATGTTGGGGTGGCTAAAAGGCTCGGCGCTTGGTAAATTGCCCCTCTCCGTTTCCGGTGGGAACATGATGGTGGCGGGTTTCAAACCCTAACCGTCGAAAGGCGCCGGGGATCCAGATTTAACCGAGGTGGAGTTTGAAACAAGTCAGCTACGAAGACGCGGGCGTCAATATCGAGAAGGGCAACGAGTCCGTCCAGCGCATCAAACAGCTGGTCAAGCGCACCTTCAATCCCTCGGTTCTTTCTGACATCGGCCTCTTCGGGGGCCTTTTCGAGTTCGACACCACCAAGTACAAGAAGCCCGTGTTGGTCTCATCCACCGACGGGGTGGGCACCAAGACCCAAATCGGCGTGGCCATGAAGCAATATGCCAACCTGGGCCGGGACATCGTGGGCCATTCCATCAACGACATCCTGGTGCAGGGCGCCAAGCCCCTTTTCTTCCTGGATTACCTGGCGGCGGGCAAGCTGGACGTCTCGGTCGTCGAACAAATCGTCACCGGCATGGCGGACGAATGCGTCAAGGCGGGGCTGGTCCTCATCGGCGGGGAAACCGCCGAAATGCCTTCGGTCTATAAAGAAGGGGACTACGACATCGCGGGGACCATCGTGGGCGTGGTGGAAAAGGACAAGGTCATCCGGGGCCAAAACGTGAAGCCGGGCGACGTCTGCATCGGCTTGCCCTCGGTGTCGCTCCATACCAACGGTTATTCCCTGGCCCGCAAGCTCGTCACCGACGTGGCGGGGCTTCAGTACACCGATTTCGTGAAGGAAGTGAACGGCGTCATCGGCGAGGTCCTGTTGGTGCCCCACAAGAGCTATTACCCCGAGATCTATCCGATCCTGGACCAGGTGGAGGTCAAGGCCATGGCCCACATCACCGGCGGGGGGCTTATCGACAATCCGCCCCGGGTCCTGCCGGAGGGCTGCCGCATCCAATTCAAGCGCGGCTCCTGGAAGACCCTGCCCATCTTCGATTGGCTGGTGAAGACCGGCAATATCTCCGAGTTCGAGGCCTTCCGTTCGCTCAACATGGGCGTGGGCATGGTGTTGGTGGTCGCCAAGGACAAGGTGGACAAGGCGATGAACTTGCTCAAACAAAACGGCGCCGATCCCTCGGTGATTGGGGAAGTGGTGGCCGGCCAAAAGGGCGTGGAGTTCATCTAACCCTTGAATTGAACCACAGGGTACACAGAGTTTCATCTGAAAGCTTTTTTTGTTTGTTGTGACCAAAGTCGCCTTGCTCCGTGAAACTCCTTGCACTCTGTGGTTCAATCGCCGTTCCGAAAGGCTCTAGGTGCAGGCGGCAACCAATCCCGAAAATCAAAGCCACCAGCCCCCGCAAAAGATCAATGGCTGGAAATTGGCCCTGGACCGCGCCCCGCTTTTCTTGTCCGTCCTGCTTCTTTTCATCCTGCCTTTCATCACCGACCCCCAGAGCGTTGATTCCATCCAAACAAAGGAAGTCCTGGCCCGGGTCTTGGTGTTCCTGATGCTGGGGGCCTGGGCTTTCCGGAACAATTGGAGCGGCCAATTTCTAACGATCAGCACCAGCGCCCTGGAGCCGCTCCTGCTCTTGGGTCTTTGGGCCGCCGCCGGCCTGTTCTTTTCGCCCTTTGGGCCCGTGGGTTGGGGCGCCTTTTGGGACCGGCTTTACCTGCCCTTGTGGTACCTGCTTTTGACCCAAACCTGCCTGGAACTCTGGCGGGCGGAAAACCTCATCCTGACCTTCCTGGCGGCGGCCTTTGGCAGCGCCCTATGGGGATTGGGCCAAGCCTTGGGACTTGATTCGGGCCCCTGGGGAGCCGTCGTCCGGGACCAATTCCAGGGCCGGGTGACCGCAGGGCTGGGCAATCCGGATTTTTTCGCCGGTTACCTGCTGACGGCTTGGCCCTTGGCCTTGGCGCTTTTTTTAAGGGCGGCAGCCCCGGCCGCCAAGATTTTATGGATGACCGTCCTGGCGGCCTTGTGGGCGGCCTTGATCCTGACCCAAAGCATGGCCGGTTGGCTGGGCGGGGTTGTGGGACTTTTGGTCTTCGCGGGTTTCTTTTTTTGGAAAAACGACGAGGCGAAAAAATTCAGGCGGCCTTTGGCGGCCCTGGCGCTTCTTGTGGCGGCCTTGACCCTCTTTTCGCCCTTGAGGGACCGGTTGGCGGGATTGGCCCATTCGGGGAACCCGTCGGTGCAATTCAGGCAGGAAGTCTGGAAGGGGACTTGGGGCTTGGTTTGGGCCCATCCCTTGCAGGGGAGCGGTTTTGGTTCTTTCGCGGCGGCTTTCCCGCCGTACCGTCCCGAAAGCCTGATGCTCCAACAGCAGGAGCGCGACTACCAGGTGGACCACGCGCATAACTGGGTTTTGGAATGGGCCGCCGAGCAGGGCCTGGTGGGATTGGCCTTGCTGGCCTTTTTCTGGGCCATGGTCCTATACCAATGGTGGAAACTCTATGAGTCCAAGTCCATCGCTAGGTCCTTGGGGGCGGGGGCCTTCGCGGTTTTCGCGGGGGTGGGGGTGGACAACCTCTTTGACGTCAACGCCGCGCTGCCTTCGACCCTGGTGCCGCTTTTGTTCGTGGCGGCCCTGCCCGTGGCTTTCTCCAGCCGATTCCTAAATTTAAAGGATTTTCCGGTCCGGGCGCGCCTTTGGGGTTTGAAAGCCCATCGGTCCTATCTTTTGCCGCTGACTTTCCTGGCGGTGCTCTTGGTCTTGTTCCAAATTCATGGCGCCATGCTGAATCAACTGACCGGAAAAATGCTCAAACGGGCGGAGGCCGCTTCGGCGCAAAAAAACTGGCCGGACGCCCTCGACCTTTATGGCCGCATCCTGAAAGTGGACGAAGCCAACGACGAGGCGCTTTATTTCCGGGGTTCGTCCTATTTGGACCGGGGGATGGAAGGCGACTTTGGCCTGGCCCTGGCGGATTTCAACCGCTTGGCCGCCCGGGAACCGGATTACCTGGAAATCCATTTCGAGAAGGCCCGGGCCCTGGCGGGATTGGGCCGCGGGATCGAGGCGCGCCAAGAGATGGAGCAGGCGGTGCGGCTCGACCCGGTCCTGGTTTTCCAAGATCCCGATTTTGAGCGGGCGCGAACTTTGTCCGCGGGGCGCCAATATAAAGCGGCCTTGCCCCTTTATCAAAAATTGGTTTTCGATTATCCTGCCTGCGTTCCGCTGCTGATCAATACCGCCAACACGATGGTGGAATGTGGGCAAACCCCATCCGCCCTCGACCTCTACCAACGGGTTTTAGCCTATGACCCGGGCAATCCGGACGCCTTGTCCAACATCGCCGCCGTCAAAGCCGGGAAGCCTTAACCCCGGAGTAAGGAAAAGCCCTTCGGCCTTTTGGGCTCCGTGATGGCTTGCTCGGTGAAGCTCTCTGTGACCCTGCGACTCAAAGGATGTTTCCGTGATTAAGATTGCCGTGTTCGCTTCGGGGGGAGGATCCAACCTCCAGGCGCTCATCGACGCCCAAGAAGCGGGCGCCTTCAAGAAGGCGGCCATTTCATTGGTCTTTTCCAACGATCCCACGGCCAAGGCCCTGGAAAGGGCGGAACAGCATCGGATCGAGGCCGTTTCCATCGCCAGCAAGGGTTATCCGGGGAGCCGGGAAGATTATGACGGGGAAGTGCTGGCGGTTTGCCGGGCCAAGAAAATCGACCTCATTTGCCTGGCCGGCTATATGCGCATCATGACGCCGGTTTTGATCAAGCCTTACCTCTATAAAATGATGAACATCCATCCGGCCCTTTTGCCGAAGTTCGGCGGGCCGGGCATGTACGGCCACCATGTCCATGAGGCCGTGATCAAGGCCAAGGAAAAGGAATCGGGGGCCACGGTGCATTTCGTGACCGAGGGCGTGGACGCCGGGCCCGTCATTTTGCAGGGCGACGTGAAGGTCGCGCCTTCGGACAGCCCGAAGACCCTCGCCGAGAAGGTGCTGCGGGTGGAACACCAGATTTATCCGGAGGCCGTCAGGCTTTTTTGCGAGGGCAAGCTTAAGGTGGAAAACGGCCGGGTTCGTATAACGCATTGACTTTTAACCGCGCGGGCGCGGGGATACGATAAAAAATTTTTGGGGGATTCAATGGCCGACGATAAAGTGAAGATCAAGCGGGCGCTCATCAGCGTTTCCGACAAGACCGGGCTGGTGGAATTCGCCAAGGTCTTGGCCGAGTATGGCGTGGAACTCATCTCCACCGGCGGCACGTCCAAGGCCCTGAAGGACGCCGGGTTGAAGGTGCTGGACATCTCGGAAGTCACCGGTTTCCCCGAGATGCTGGACGGACGGGTCAAGACCCTGCACCCGGTGGTGCATGGGGGCCTTTTGTCCCTCCGGGACAACCCCGAGCACATGAAGACCATCGCGGAACACAAGATCCGGCCCATTGACCTGGTGTGCGTGAACCTTTACCCCTTTGAGGCCACCATTTCCAAGCCCAACGTGGAACTGCACGAGGCCATCGAGAACATCGACATCGGCGGGCCTTCCATGATCCGCTCGGCTTCCAAGAACTACCGAAGTGTCACCGTGGTCACTTCGGTGTCCCGCTACGCCGACGTCATTTTGGAGATGCGCGAGCATGAGGGCGCCACCACCTTCAAGTTGCGCCAGGAACTGGCCATCGAGGCCTTCGGCAACACGGCCCGCTATGACGGCATGATCCATGAGTACCTGCACCGCAAGCTTTCGGCCAAGACCTGGCCGGACATCTTCACCTTGTCGGGCATCAAGCTCCAGGAAATGCGTTACGGCGAAAACCCCCACCAGGGCGCGG
Organism: bacterium; assembly: GCA_035541195.1. Taxonomy (GTDB): domain Bacteria; phylum Oederibacteriota; class Muellerivitia; order Muellerivitales; family Muellerivitaceae; genus Muellerivita. The sequence continues at coordinate 8,632 of DATKNU010000252.1, read as the reverse complement.
CCTTTTATAAGGAGCGGGCCAACCACCTGCCGACCATCGCCAATGGCAGGCAATTGCAGGGCAAGGAGCTTTCCTACAACAACATCATGGACGCCGACGCGGCCTTGGCGCTGGTGAAGGAATTCATCGACCCAGCGGCGGTCATCATCCAGCACACCAATCCCTGCGGGGCGGCCATTGGGGCCGACGGAAAGGAGGCCTTCCTCAAGGCCTTTGAGGCGGATCCGCTTTCGGCTTTCGGCGGCATCGTGGCCGTCAACCGCTTGGTGGATGAGCCCACGGCCCGCTTGATCCTTGAAAAACTCAGCTTCTTCGAGATCATGCTGGCCCCGGCCTATGACTCGGCGGCCTTGAAGCTTTTCGAAGCCAAGAAGAACCTGCGGGTCCTTTCGGTGGAAGGTTTGGGGTCCGTGCAGGAAACGGTCCCGGGCTACCACGTGCGCCGGGTGGAAGGGGGATTCCTGGTTCAGGAATTCGACCAAGCCGCCGAGGACAAGGGCGTTTACAAAATCGTCACCGAGCGAGAACCCGAAGCCAGGCTCGCCAAGGACATGGAAGTGGGTTGGAAGGTGGTCAAACACGTGAAATCCAACGCCATCGTGTTGGTCAAGGACGGGGTCACCGTGGGCGTGGGGGCGGGCCAGATGAACCGGGTGGGGTCGCTGGCCATCGCCATCGAACAGGCTGGGGAGAAGGCCAAGGGCAGCGTCATGGCCTCGGACGCGCTTTTGCCCTTCCGGGACAGCGTGGACGCCTGCGCGAAAGCCGGCATCCAGGCCATCATCCAGACCGGGGGAAGCGTCCGGGACGCCGAGGTCATCGCCGCGGCCAACGAGCACGGGATTCCCATGGTCTTCACGACTTACCGGCATTTTAAACATTGAGCACTAATCAATTTTTTACCACGAAGTTCACAAAGTTCGCTAAGTGAAACCAAAGCGTCTTAGTTACACCGAAAGAATTTTCTAATTTTAAAGTCAGTGTTCACTTGGTGAGATTCGTGTGCTTTGTGGTTGAAAAGTTTGAGGTTTTATTCTGGAGGGGTTCTTGGACATTCTAGTCATCGGCAGCGGCGGTCGGGAGCACGCCCTTTGTTGGGCGCTGGCCAAATCCAGCCGCAAGCCCAAGCTTTATTGCGCGCCGGGCAACGCCGGCATCCGCGAATTGGCCGAGTGCGTCCCGATCCAGGCCGAGGATATCTCCGGGATCGTCCAATGGGTGAGGGGCCACAAGCCCAACCTCGTCATGGTGGGCCCGGAGGTCCCCCTGGCCTTGGGGTTGGCGGATGAACTGCTCAAGGAAAACGTCATGGTGGTGGGCCCGGTGAAGGCCGGCGCCGAAATGGAAGCCAGCAAGGATTTCACCAAGCAATTGCTGCTGGAAAGCGGTATTCCCACGGCCAAGGCCGGCACCTTTACAGATTACGAAAAGGCCCTGGACTATGTCCGGGCCGAGGGCGCGCCCATCGTCATCAAGGCCGATGGGCTGGCGGCGGGCAAGGGCGTCACGGTTTGCGAGACGACGGCCCAAGCCGAGGCCGCCTTGAAGGAGGCCATGCGGGATAAAGTCTTTGGCGAGGCCGGCGCCAAGGTGGTCATCGAGGAATGCCTGGTGGGCGAGGAAGCCTCCGTCCTGGCTTTTGTGGATGGGGAAAGCATCGTGCCCATGGTCAGCGCCCAGGACCACAAACGGGTTTTTGAGGGAGACCAAGGGCCCAATACGGGCGGCATGGGGGCCTATTCGCCCGCGCCGGTGGTGGCGGGTTTGGAAACGAAGATTCTTGAAACCATCTTGAAGCCCACGCTGGAAGCCCTGAAAAAGCGGGGAATCCTTTATCGCGGCATCCTCTACGCGGGGCTTATGATCACCGCCGAGGGCCCCAAGGTGATCGAATACAACTGCCGCTTTGGGGACCCTGAAACCCAGGTCATCTTGCCCCGGCTTAAGACCGACCTCGTCAATATCCTCATGGCGGTGGCCCAGGGGAAGTTGTCGCACCTGAAGGTGGAGTGGGATGAACGCCCGGCGGCCTGCGTGGTCATGGCTTCCGGCGGTTATCCGGGTCCTTACGCCAAGGGAAAACCCATCACGGGCCTGACGGAAGCCGCCCAAATTAAAGACGCCTTTGTTTTCCACTCGGGCACGGCCATGAAAGACGGCCAAGTGGTGACCTCGGGCGGCCGCGTGCTTTGTGTCACGGGATTGGGCGCGACCATTGGGGAAGCCCTTAAAAAGGCCTATGAGGCCGTGGGGGTCCTGCGTTTTGAGGGGGCCCATTTCCGCAAAGACATCGGATGGCGGGCGATAGGCCGAAAATGAAGATTCATGCTGAAAAATCGCCTATTCTTTGAGAAAATTGGCCTAGGGCTGGTTTATTGGGGCCCAGTTCTCTAGATTGTGGCGGCGGTTATCTTTCAAGGGGGCAACCATGAGCGGAAAAAAAGCCGAAACCAAGGTTTTGACTTATTCCCAGCCTAATTTGCTCCAGTTGGCCGAAATCCTCCGCAACGGCGGGATCGGCATCTTCCCCACGGACACCATTTACGATATCGGTTGTTCGGTCAAGAAACCGGACGCCTTGAAGCGGATTTTCGCCCTGAAGGCCCGTAGCCTGAACCAGTCCCTTTCCATCCTCATTTCCCGGCCCGAAGTGGCTTTGGAAATCGCCGATTTCCGCGAAAAGGACATGGAAATCCTCAAGAAAATCTGGCCCGGCCCCTGGACGCTGATTACCAAGGCCCGCGCGCCTTTGCCCGCCGGAGCCGTGGGTCCCGATGGGACGGTGGCCCTGCGCTGCCCCGACCATGGCATCGCCCTGGAATTACTCAGGCAAGTGGGGGATACCTTGGCCGTTTCCAGCGCCAATTTCTCGGGTGCCAAGAGCCCCGTGGGTTTTGATGAGATTGACCCCGAGATCCTGGAGCAAGTGGATGGGGCCCTGGACGCCGGCGTCTGCCCGCTGGGCGGGGAAACCGCCATCGCCCGTTTCGAGAACAAAAAGCACCGCATCATCCGCACGGGCTGTGTGTCCAAGGAAGAAGTGGCCCGTGTCGAAGGCCTTTTAAACCAGATCAACCGCGAATAAATCCGTCCCGACGGTCTTGGAGGGTGCGTCGTTGCCTCAAAAGATCGTCTTCATCTGCACGGGAAACACCTGCCGCAGCCCCATGGCCGAGGGTTTGTTGAAGAAAGCCGCCGGGGAAGAAGGCCTCCCCTTGGAGGTCCAATCGGCGGGATTGGCCGCTTTTCCTGGGCTGCCCCCGGCGCCGGAAGCCGTGGAAGCCTGCCGGGAAAGGGGCGTGGATATCTCGGGCCACCAGACCCAGCCCCTGGGCAAGGATTTAGCCGTTCAGAGCGACTTGATTTTGACCATGACTTCGAAGCATAAAGAAATGATCCTCAAGAAGATGCCGGCCCTGGAAGGGAAAGTCCGGGAGCTCTCGGAATTCGCCGGGGAAGGCCTGAGGGACGTGGAAGACCCCGTGGGGCAACCCCTGGAGGCTTACCGGCAGGTGCGGGACCAATTGGATGGGTATATCCGGAAATCCTTGGGACAATTCAAGTGACGAGGAAGAGCGAATGAAAATAGCCATTGGAGCCGATCACGCGGGTTTCGAGCTGAAACAAAGGTTGGTGGAGCATTTGAAGGGCCAGGGCCACCAAGTGCAGGATTTCGGGTCCAACTCGCCCGAACCCTCCGACTATCCCAAGTTCGCCTTCCCGGTGGCCGAGTCGGTGGCCCAAAAGCAAAACGACCGGGGCATCCTGATCTGCGGTAACGGCATCGGCATGTCCATCGTGGCCAACAAGGTGCCAGGCGTGCGCGCGGCCCTGACCATGACCGAGAAAATGGCCAAGGACACCCGGGAGCACAACGATTCCAACGTGCTGGTGCTGGCCGGGCGGGATTTGCCCGACGAGAACAACCTGAAGATCACCGACATCTGGCTTTCCACGCCTTTTTCCAACGCCGAGCGCCACGCCCGGCGGGTGGGCGAGATCCAAGAGATCGAGAAACAAATCAAGCAATCGTGAGGGCCGCATGACCAAAGCGGGTTTTTTCGGGGGCTTAGGCCGGGGCATCCTGGTGGCGGCGGTCCTGGGGCTTTCGGGTTGCTCGCTTTCGCCCGATGAGAAGGAAGGGCGGGTCCAGGTCCTCAAGCAGCAAGTCCAGAGTTTCGCCAATTTGGCCGTCCAGAAGGATTGGGACGGGCTTTTCCGCCTGACCGACGGCAGTTTCGACGGACCGGATAAGTTCGAGGCCTACATGACCCAACCCTGGGAGTCCACGGCGGTGCTCACCGGGGGCAACATCACGTCCCTTTCCTGGGTGAACAATTCCACCACCAAAGTGAAGATCAATTGGATTTTCCAGGAGGGCTCAATCCTGAGCTATTCCAGCGAAAGCTTCGTCTGGGTCTGGAAGGACGATACTTGGAAGCTGAGGGGCCGGGTCCTGCGCTGAGGGCAAAAAAAATCCCCTCGACCCAAAGGGAAGAGGGGAAATCGGACGGCTGGGGTTAAGCGGTGGCGGGGGCGGCCGCCGGGGTACGGCGCACGATCGACCTCTTTTGGATCTTGCCCGAGCGGATGCAACGCGTGCAGACCAAAACCCGCTGGGGGGTGCCGTTGAGGATCACGCGCACGGTCTGCAGGTTCGGCATTTGGCGGCGGGTATGGATGCCGGTCACGTTCAAGCCGATGCCGCCGGTCTTCTTCGCCTTACCGCGGCGGGTGATCTTCCGCGCCTTGATGGGTCCCTTGGAACAAATGTCGCAAACCTGAGCCATGATGAATTTCTCCTAAAACTTAAAACGTTGATTTTGAACGAAAGCCCATCCCGAAGGGGGCGGAACTCTTCCCGCTGAGGCGAAAAGAGCGGTTATTATAGTCAGAGCCTTTCAAATTAAACAAGCTTTTTTACGCCCGAAAAGGGCCTAAAAGACCCCTTTCGAGCCTGAAACCATGCCAGAGCCCTTATCCCCCATCCCCAGCCTGCTCAAACCGCTCAAGCTTGAGCAAAAGAAAAAATTCACCAATTTGGCGGTGACCGGCGGCCTGGACCGTTACGCGCGCCGGTGTTTGGAGGCGCTCGCCAAATTATACGGGCCCCAAAGCCCCGAAGGCCTTTGGCTCGAAAGGGCCCGGGCGGATTTCGGCCAATACCTGGCGCTGACCCTTGCCGAAAGGGAAGCCCTGGTGGCCGAGACCTTGCAAAAACTGGAAGCCTGGCCGGCCTTGCCCCAAGCCGCCCCGCCCAAGGCGGAAGTCCGGCAGACGCAGTCGCTGGCGCCCTTCATCCCCGCTGAAAAGGCCCGGGCCTTCCAGCGCACAGGCCTCAAGACCCTTCGGGATCTTTTGGCCTATACGCCCAAGTGGGTCCTGCACCGATCGCTTTTCACGCCCCTGGCCCAATGCACGGGCCGAGAAGAGCCTTATTTCATCCTGGCCCGGATCAACGGCATTTCCCAAACGCGCCGGGGCCCGAGGGAAACCCTGAAGGTGGCCTTGGAAGACGGCACCGGGACCCTGATTTGGACCTGGTTCAACCGGCCCTACCTGCGCAAGGAACTTTCCAACGGCCGCTGGGTGGTTCTGCACGCCTCGCCCGAAGTGTCGAGGTGGGGCAAGCAGGTGGTGGGCCAAGCCGACACCTTCGAGTTCCTCAGCGAGGACGACAAGCAAGTTTTGGAGAAAGGCGGGCTTTTGCCCCTTTATCCCACCACGCCCACCCTGACCCAAGATTTTTGGCAGGGCCTCTTCGCCAAGGCCCTTGGCCCGGCGCTGGAATCCCTGCCCGACACCCGCCTGGAGGCGGATTTGGGAAAAGCCCTGGGGGCCAGGGAGGCCTTCCGGGCCCTTCACCGGCCCGAGAGCTTGGAGGCCTTTGAGGCCGCCCGGCACCGCTTGGCCTTTGAGGAATACCTGGTGCTCCAAGCCTACTTGATGCTTAAAAAACGCGAAATGTCCCAGCGCCGCAAGGGGCGGGCTTATGTTTTCGGCGGGGAAAAGATATTGGCCTTTCGAAAGTCCATCCCCTTCGAGTTGACGGGCGCCCAGAAAAAAGTCCTGAAGGAAATCCGGGAAGACTTGGCCAAGCCCTATCCCATGAACCGGCTGCTCCAGGGGGACGTGGGGAGCGGCAAGACCCTGGTGGCGGCCATCAGTTTCCTTTACGCGGCGGATTCGGGGCTTCAAAGCGCCTTGATGGCGCCCACCGAGATATTGGCCCAACAACATTTCGACACCTTCCGGAAACTGCTGAAACCCCTGGGCCTCCAGACGGTCCTTTTGACCGGCGGCCTGAAGGCCAAAGAAAAACGCCAAGCCCTGGAAGCCTTGGCGGCGGGCCGGGCCCAGGTGGCGGTGGGCACCCACGCGCTTTTGGAGAAGGACGTGGCCTTTAAGAACTTGGGGTTCGTGGTGATCGACGAGCGCCACAAATTCGGGGTGCTCCAACGGGCGGCCTTGGAGGAAAAGGGGCGCTGGCCGGACTCGCTCATGATGACGGCCACGCCTTTTCCCCGGGCGCTGGTCCTGACCGATTACGGCGACACAGACCTCTCGATCCTCGACGAGTTCCCCAAGGGCCGCAAGCCCATCCAGACCCATTGGCGCAGCGAGGCCAAAAAAGAAGAGGTCTATCAGTTCGTCAAGGCCCGGGTTTTGAAGGGCGAGCAGGTCTTTTGGGTCTTCCCGGTGGTGGAGGAGTCCAAGAGCTTCCTGAAATCCGCCACCCAGATGTATCAGTATTTTTCCCAGGACGTCTTCCACGGCTTCCGGGTGGGCCTTTTGCACGGCCGCATGAAGAAAGAGCAAAAGCAGGCCGTGATGGCGGATTTCGCCGCCAAGAAGATCCAAATATTGGTCTCCACCACGGTGGTGGAGGTGGGAGTGGACGTGGCCAACGCCACGGTCATGGTGGTCGAGCATGCCGAGCGGTTCGGGCTGGCCCAGCTCCACCAACTGAGGGGGCGGGTGGGGCGGGGAAGCGCCGCCTCCACCTGCTTTCTTTTGACCTCGCCTTTGATGTCCGCCGACGCCTTGAAGCGGGTTAAAATCATGACCACCACCACCGACGGCTTCAAGCTCTCGGAGTTTGACCTCAAGCTCCGCGGGCCGGGTGAAATTTTGGGCCTAGCCCAGTCGGGCCGCCGGGAAGGCGGGTTGGTGGACCTCAGGCGGGACGGGGCCTTGGTGGAGCGGGCCCGGGAAACCGCCGGGCGGTGGATCGAGGCGGATCCGAGGTTGGAAGCCCCCGACCACGCCTTCTTGAAGGCGGCCCTGAAGAGCCGCTATGATTTCCAATTGGCGTCGATATCCTAAAAGGTTGAAAACCGCTTCACCTCGCGGGCGCCGAATAAATCGGATGGGTTTAGATCTTGGGTCAAAACCCCGACCGGTTTGATGTTTTTAAATTTCTTTAACCGCGTCTTCGCGGTCAATAGGTTTGTCCGGGAGCTTTATGCGAGTCATCGCTGGAAAATACCGCAACCGGGAAGTGAAGCCGCCCAAGGGCGAGAAGATCCGCCCGACCGCCGACAAGGTCAAGGGGGCGCTTTTCAACATGCTCGAGCCTTTGCGGGACTCGGCGGTGGCGGACTTCTACGCCGGGACGGGGAACCTGGGCATTGAGGCCCTGAGCCGGGGGGCGTCGTCGGTTTGCTTCGTGGACAACGGACGAGAGGGCCTGGCCCTGATCCGGGAAAACCTGGCGAGCCTTAAAATCGCCGAAGGGCCGATGGGGCCGGCGCGGGTTTTGGCCCTGGACGTGGCCCAGGCTTTTTTCAACCTGCACCAGGAAAAACGCCTTTTTGACATCATCCTGGCCGACCCGCCTTATGAGAAGGGCGCGCTCAAGCGCCTTCAAAACCTCTTGATGAAGCACCCGATTTTGAAGCCCGGCGGCGTCTTGGCCGTGGAACATGGTTCCCAGGACCTTGAGATGGATCCGGCCTTTCCCCACGCCCTCTCGCGCCAAAAGAAATACGGGGACACCTATTTGTCCCTCTTTAAAAGCGGGGAATGATAAACTAGGGCCTGATCTCCAGCGAGGTGGCTTTTGCCGAAAAAAATCATCGGTCTTTACCCGGGGTCCTTCGACCCCATCACCAACGGGCATTTGGACATCGCCCGTCGGGCGGTCAAGCTTTGCGGCGAGCTCCACGTGGCGGTGGTGGGCAACCCCTCGAAAAAAGCCCTTTTCTCGGTGGAACAAAGGGTGGAACTGCTTAAGAAAACCCTGGGCCGGGTTCCGGGCGTGCGGATCTCTTCCTTCAACGGCCTCCTGGTCGATTACGCCCGCCAAATCGGCGCCGGCATCATCTTCAGGGGCCTGCGGGCCGTGTCGGACTTCGAGTACGAGTTCCAGATGGCCCTCATCAACCGCACCCTGCATCCGGAAGTCGAAGTGATGTTCCTGGTGCCCAATGAAAAGTATATTTTCCTCTCTTCCAGCTCCATCAAGGAAGTGGCCAAGTTCGGCGGCCGTTTGAGAGGTTTTGTGCCGCCCCAAGTCGAAAAGGCCCTGCGGGAAGCCTATCGTCCCCTTTCCTTGAAACCCAAGGGACGGCGTCCCTAAATTCATCCCATGAAGAAAAGCTTTTCCTTTCAACGTTCCTGGGCCTCAAGA
>DATKNU010000251.1:0-10664 GCA_035541195.1 bacterium | reverse complement strand
TGGCATCGGAAGCCTGCGAAACGTCGCCCCCGCCGCCCACCGAGCCCTCCACCGAACCCGAAACGCCGTCGGTTTGGACCGGCTGGTAATCGCCGTTCACGTAAATGTAAACCGTGCTGGTGTTATAGGGATCGTTCCACCACCAGCCGCCGTCGTGCCAATAACACCAGCGGGCCGCCGCCCCGTCATACCACCACCAATTACCCCAGTAGTAGCGGGTCCAGAAGCAAGTGTCCCCCAAGTACCAACCGTACCAGTGATAGCCCCAATTGTCGTAATAGTGGCAATAGCGGTATCCGTTGTAAGAATGCCAGTAATAATAATTGGGCCGCGTTTCCACCGCGTTGTAATGGTTGATGCGTCCCATCTCGGGGCCCGCGCCCAGCGCCGCCATGTGGCGTTGGACCAGGGGCGAGCCGATCTCCGTTCGGGCCGCCACATGGAATTTCAAGGCGTGGCCGTCCGGGCCCCGGGTGGGAAGCTCGATGCGGGAATGTTCCCGGGAAGTGGCCACGTAGTAAGAACGGTCGGCCAAGGGCCGCGGCGCGCTATGGACCCCCAGGGTCTTGAAACGGCCGGGGACGGCCACCGAGGACGAACGGACGGTGGAAAAGCGCTTGGGGTTGTAAGCCTCGGGCCGGGGCCGGTCGGTGGAAACCAGATGGTTCCCGGCGGGGCTTGGGGCGCGGTGGTCGTTGGCCATCGGGTGGGGGTTGGGCCTGCCATGGTCGGCCGGATGATTGTCGCGGATTAAGGTTGAGTGGTTGGAAGCGGGGCCATGGGCCTTGGGGGCGTTGCCGCGCGCAGCCGGCGCGTGGGTTTGGGGATGGGAAGCCCCATGGGCAGAAGCCTCGTGTTGGCCGCCCTCATGGCCCTCATGCCCTCGATCCCCTCGCTCCGCCCAGGCGGCTTGCGCGCCCAGGACCGTCAGACTTAAGGCTAAAATAGGGAACTTTTTCATCCGAAATTACCTCGCTGAAAATAATCCGGCTTGGCCGGTGAAAGCCAACCACCATCATAAGACGCTTGGCTTGAAAAGTGGGTTTCTTTAGGAACCGGCCAAAACCGAGCGGTTCCGGCCCTTTTCCTTGGCTTGATAAAGGCATTGGTCGGCCCAGGTGAGGACCTCGGCCACCGAAGGATGCTTTTTGTCGGGGAAAGCCAACCCGAGGCTGAGGGTGATTTGCACCTTTTGGGTGGAAGCCGCCCCGTTTTTCCTGGCCGGGGCGTCGCCTTTTTTCCTGAGTTTTTTGCGGATCGTGAATTGGCGCTGGGCGAGTTTTTCCCGCATTTGTTCGGCCAGCTCAAGGGCCTCGGGGCCTTCCAGGCCGTCAAAGACGGCGCAAAATTCCTCGCCCCCGTAGCGAAAAGCCCGCTCGCCCAGGTGCTCCTGCAGGTGTTGGGCCACCATGCGGAGCACATTGTCGCCCTCCTCATGGCCGTAAGTGTCGTTGAAGTGCTTGAAGTGGTCGATGTCCATCATGGCCAAGGTGAAACGGCCCGTCAGGGTATGCAGGCGGTCCTCCAAGGCCTGCCGGTTGGGGATGCCGGTGAGCGGGTCCAGATACACCCGGTTCCATTGCATGGAAAAAGTGGCGTGGAGCAATACCAGGGTGAGGATCAAGAAAGCCAGCACCACGGGAACCAAAGGCAGGGGCGCGAAGGGGTTCAAATAGGCTTCCAGGCTTTCCTGCAGGGCGAAGGCGAAGTCCACCAGGCCCACGGTGAGCGCGCCTAAAAAGAGCCGGGTTTTGGGCTCCTTCCAATTAAAAAAGAAAAGCGCCAGCACCAGGGCGCCCAACCCGCTCAAGGGGGGCAGGGGGCTCAGGCGGCCCGCCGCCCCCAGGTTCCAGTAAAGCAGGGCCTGGAACCCCGCGGGATCCACGCTTAAGAGCGACAGCAAAAAAGCCAAGGGCAGGAACGCCAGTAAGAAGCGAAAGAGCGTTTCCGAACTCAAGAGCCGGCTTTCCTTGAAGGAAAAAAGCAGCGCCAAGGACAAGGGGAAGGTCGCCCCTAAAATCTCCAGACAGCGCAGGGGCGAAAGGCCCAGGCCCTGGAAAAAGCTGGGTTCCCGGAAAAGGAAATAAGTCCCCATGATCCAAAGGGCGGCCGCCAGGATCCGGGTTTGATTCAGCTGCAGGCCCAAAAGCCCCAAGAGGCCCAAGCCCCAATAAGGCATCCAGGCCAGGAAGTTATCCGTGCTGCGGGTGGAAATGAGTCCCGGCACCAGCCAAGGCAGGACCTGGTTCAAGAGCGGGAGGGCCAGCAGCGCCAAATAAAGGCCGTAGGTTTTAAAGGGAAAGGCCATGGACGATCCTGGGTTCTTTTTTAGGGGGTTCCCCCAAGGGGAAATTCTATTTTGCAAATGAATGAGGTTAAAAGCCAATGAAAATTCACGGCATTTGCGCCGGGGAATAGGGGTCTTCCGGCGGGGAAAAAGGTACAATGGCCCCATGATCCGCTTTAGGCCCCCTTCCAGGACGTCGTTTTGAACCCCACTTCTTTCACCGGGCATGAACTGCCGGTCCTGATGTACCACCGGCTGGTGACGCAGGCCTCCGGCACGGACCGCTTCAGCCTTCAAGTGACGGTCGACGATTTTGAGCGGCAACTGGATTGGCTGCAAAAGTGGGGACATACCCCCGTCACTTTCCAAGACCTCGATGGGGACCTGCCCCGCAAACCCCTGATATTGACCTTCGACGACGGCTATGAGGATAATTACTTCAATCTTTTCCCCATCCTGAAGCGTCGCGGGGTCAAGGCGGTGGTTTACGTGTTGGGGGACCGGTCCATCCGGCGCAACGAGTGGGATATCCTCCAGGGCGAGCCCGCCTTGAACCTGCTCACCGACGAGCAGGTGGTGGAAATGGGCCGAAGCGGGTTCGTGGAAATCGGGTCCCACTCCATGACCCACGCCAAACTGACCGAGTTGCCCGGCGAAGTCTTGAGGCGCCAAGTGGAGGACTCCAAGAAGTCCTTGGAAAAGCTCCTGGGCACCCCCGTGGGTTCCTTCGCCTATCCTTACGGTTACGTCAACCCGGCGGTCAAGGAAGCGGTGGGACGGGCGGGGTACCGGTTCGGCCTCGCGGTCCACTCGGGGCCCACGGCCTTCAATCAAGATTTGCTCGAGATCCGGCGGCACGCCATCGGGCCCCGGACCCATCGGTGGAAATATTGGAAGCAAACGAGCGGGTGGTATTTCCGGTACCGTAAAATCTTCCGACCCTGAAAGAAGCCATGAAAAAGAAAAAGCCGACCCTTTCCATCGCCATCATCACCCTCAACGAGGAAAAGAACATCGCCCGGTGCCTCGACAGCCTGCGCTTTTCCGGCAAGGTCTTCGAGAAGCCCCAGGTGGTGGTGGTGGATTCGGGAAGCCGGGATAAGACCCGGCAGGTGGCCCGCGCCAAGGGCGCCGAGGTCTACACCTACGCTTGGCCGGGTTATGGGCCCCAGAAAAACAGGGCGCTGGACAAGGGCCGGGGGGATTGGCTCTTGTCCTTGGACGCGGATGAGGAGCTTACGCCGGAGCTCATCGCGGAAATCGAGAGGGTCGTCCCCCAGGCGCCCGCGGCCCTGAACGGCTATAAAATCAAGCGCCGGGCTTTTTTCCTGGGCAAATGGATCCGCCATTGCGGCTGGTGGCCTGATTCCCAATTGCGCCTGATCCGCCGGGGCAGCGGCCGGTTTTCCAGCGAGCCCGTGCACGAAGGGCTCGCCGTCGAGGGCGACACGCCCGACCTGCGGGAGCCCATGAACCATTACACTTATGATTCGATCTTCCAATACCTGGACAAGATGAACCGTTATTCCAGCCTGGGCGTGGTGAAGGTGAAGAAAAAAAAGAAGCTCTTCTGGGTCTATTACCTGACCTTGGCGCCTTTCTTCACCTTCATCCGCATGTACTTCTCCCGGCTGGGCGTCTTGGACGGTTGGCATGGCTTCGTGGTCTGCGGGCTCTCGGCCTTCCACGACTTCGCCAAGTACGCCAAACTTTGGGAAAAAGAGGTCTTGAAACGCCATGGATGAGGTGCGGGAAATCGACGTGCAAGAGGCCCAAAAACGCCTGGAGGCCGGGCAAACCTTCGTGGATGTCCGGGACCCGGCCTCGTTTAAGGCGGGGCATGTGCCGGGCGCGATTTTCCTCGACGACCAGAGCCTGGGGGGTTTTTTGGCCAAAGCCGACCGGGGGAAGCCGGTGGTGGTTTATTGCTACCACGGCCATACCAGCCTGGGCGGCGCCGCTTACCTGATGGACAACGGCTTCACCGACGTGGTGAGCCTTCGGGGCGGGTTCGAGCTTTGGCGCCAAAGCGGAAAAATCGAAAGCTGACCTTCGGGGGAAACATGGGCGTGTGGGACCAACCTTACCAATATTGGCTCATGAAGGCCGAACCGGACGTTTATCCGGTCGAACAATGGCAAAAAGACGGCGTGACCTTTTGGGACGGCGTACGCAACTACACCGCCCGCAATTTCCTCCGGGAGCGCATGAAAAAAGGCCAAGGCATGCTGTTCTATTACTCGGGCGCCAAGCCCAGCGGCATCATCGGCGTGGGCGAGATCGTGAAGGAAGGCTACCCGGACCCCTCGGCCTTTGACCCGAAGGACCCCCACTATGACGAAAAAAGCGACCCCAAGAACCCCACCTGGTATTGCGTGGACGTGAGACACAAGAAGACCCTCAAGTCGATCCTGCCCATCGACTTCCTCAAGAAACAGCCCGAACTCAAGAACATGGCCCTCTTCAAATATTCCCGCCTCTCGGTGCAGCCCGTCACCGACCGGGAGTGGGCCTTCATCCAAAAGCTCATCGCCGCCCAGAAATGATCAAAGCCCTTTGGGGTTGTCCTTGGTGGTGATGCTGATCTTGTAGGAGCGGGTTTCCAGGCTCACCGTGCAAAGCACCAAAAAGGGATGGCCCAGGGCCCAGAGCTTCTTGAGATCGGGCGATTCCTTCATTAAAGCCTCGACATACTGATCCAAGAGTTTTTGGGCATGGTCCCGGGCGGCCTCGAGGCTGCGGTTGTTGGGGCGCATATGCCCGAAATGTTTGTCCACGCTTTGCTGCAGGATGCGCGTCAATTGGCTGATGATGCGGATGTTGGCTTCCACGGCGGACTCCCGAGGTTTTAAATCTTACGCTGGAAGTATACCCGGCTTAAGGCCCCGGAGGGCCCTGAAGCAGGGCCTGGTAGCGCGCCCCCGCGGTTAAAAGGCTGGGCTCGGGGTCGGATCGGTCGAGCGGCGGCGTCCCCGGGATTTCCCAATAAAGCCAGGTATCCCCGACCCGGCCCGTGGGGGGAAGGGTCGACATCCAGCTGATGGCCAAAGGCTGGAGGTCGGGATAAAAGACCGGACCCAGCTGCAGGAAGCCCACGTTCACCACGTAAACCCAGCCGGACTGGGGTCCGTAGAAGTCCCTTTTGGTCCAGCCTTGAACCTTCAAACCATAAAGCGAAAGATCCGCCCCGCCCAATTGGGCCGCTTTGATATGGGTCCAACCCCGCCGGGCGGCGGTTTGGGCCAAGCGTTTCTCATCTTGGCCCCAATCCAGGTTCGAGTCGCTCAGGAAATAAATCTTCTTTTGCGCCGGGACCAGGTCGTTGAAATAACTGAGGAGGTTGCCGTTGTTCAAAAGCGCGGTGGCCGCGCCCCAAACCAGGAGGCCGCCCAGGATGAATTTCCCCGCCCGGGGCGCCTGGCGGGTTTTAAGGGCCCAGAGCCATCCGGCGCTCCGGGCCGCCAGGAGGATGAGGAAGGGCATGGCCGGCAAAAGGTAACGGACCCCCAGGTTTTGCACCGGCAGGATGGCGGCGAAAAAGAAAAGCGCGGGGATCCAAACCCAGTCATCGAAAGACAACTTGCGCCGCGCGGCCAATCCCAAACTGAGGCCCAGGAGGATCAAAAAGGGCAGGGTGCTTTTAAGCAGGAAGGCCGCCGGATAATAAAGGCCGTGGTTTTGGTGGCCGGCCACGCCGAAAAAGTAAGTGGCGTGAAAGGCCTGGGTTTGGCCGACCATGTCCATCAGCCCCCCGAGGAAATAAAACCAGGGCAGGGCGAAGGGGGAGAGCCCCAGGCTACCGGGCAGGTAGAGGACGAAAATCCAGGCGAAGAAAGCCAGGGCGCCCCAGGCCCAATCCTTTTTCCAGCGGCGCGGCTTGGCGGGTTTCGGGGGCTTGGCCAGGAATTCCAAAACCGCGAAAATCGGGAGCAGCGCCAAGCCCGAAAACTTGCAGGTCGCCGCCATCGCGGCCAGGAGCCCGGCGCCCAGCGCCCAAGGCGCCCCGGGTTTTTCCAAGTGGCGCTGAAAGGCCAAGACCGCGGCCAGGCAGAAAAAGGCCAGGGGCAGGTCCGACACCGCGAGCCCCGAGAAGGCCAGGAGCGTGGGCTCGAAGGCGAACAAGGCCATGACGGCCAACCGTTCCAGGGGCGGCGCCTTGCGGGACGCGAAAAACAAAAGAGCCCCCAAGCCCAAACCGAACAAAAGGCTCACCAAGCGTCCGGCCCAAAGCATGGCCTCGAAATGGCCCCGGTTGAGCTGGAAGAAAAAATCATAGGTCCGGGCCAGGTAGTCGCCCACCCAGGGATCCAAACGGTCCCGCAGGTCCATCCACCGCAAGGGCAGGGCCTGTAGGGTTTTGGCCAAGGGCGGATGGGCGAAGTCCGACACCACGTCGCCCCGCCAATAAAAATAACCCCCGGTCAAGTCGCCCGGCTCGTCCGCCGTGGGTGAATTCTCGAAGATGGGGGGCAAGGCCTGGAGCGCGAAGAGGAGCAAAAACAAACCCCACCCGGGCCAGCGAAGGACCGGGCGGGGCTTCGCCGCGCCCCGGCTTTCGGGCTTGGGGCTCAAAAACCGCTCACATAGGGAAGCTTTTGGGCCACCGCGGCGGTCTTGCCCGCGTTGGCCAAAAGGATTCCCGTGGAGTCCCAGGTGCCGTTGACCAGGGCGTTGCGCTTGGATTCATGGATCTCAAACGAGAGGTGTTCCTTGCCGTCGGCCAAGAGCACCTTCTTGTCCAAATCCAGGGTGAAACGCGTCTGGGGTTTTTCCTTCACCAGGGCCTGTAGTTTTTGGATGTCGGCCTGCGGCAGGGTGGCGGTGGGGATGCCCAGCATGGTGCAGTTGCCCGCGAAGATTTCGGCGAAGGACTCGCCCAGGATCGCCCGGACGCCCCAGCGCATCAGGGACTGGGGCGCGTGTTCCCGCGACGAGCCGCAGCCGAAGTTCTGGTTCACCACCAGGATATGGGCGCCCTGGAACTGCGGCAGGTCGAAGGGATGGCCCTTCGGCTTGCCTTCGGCGTCGAAACGCTCGTCATAGAAGGGATAATTGCCCATGTTGGTGAAGGTGATTTCCTTCAAGTAGCGCGCCGGGATGATCCGGTCGGTGTCGATGTCGTTGCCTTCCACGGGGACGGCACGGCCCTCAATTTGGTTGATCCGGCTCATGGTCAAGCTCCTTTCACGAGTTCGCGAACATCGGTGACTTTTCCCTCGATGGCGGCCGCGGCCACCATGGCCGGGCTCATCAGCAGGGTGCGGCCGTCCTTCGAACCCTGGCGGCCGATGAAATTGCGGTTGGACGAGGAGGCCGAGATTTCCCGGCCCTTGAGCTTGTCCGGGTTCATGGCCAGGCACATGGAACAGCCCGCCTCCCGCCACTCGAAGCCCGCGTCCTTGAAGACCTGATCCAGGCCTTCCGCCTCGGCCTGGGCCTTAACGGGTTGGGAGCCCGGCACCACGAAGGCGCGCACGCCCTTCGCGACCCGGCGGCCCTTGGCCACCTTGGCGGCTTCCCGAAGGTCCGACAGGCGGCCGTTGGTGCAGCTGCCGATGAAGGCCACGTTGATGGGCGTGCCCTGGATGGGTTGGCCGGGCTTCAAGTCCATGTGCCGGTAGGCCAGCTCCACGGTCTTGGTCTCGCTCGGGGGGAATTGGGACAGGTCGGGCAGTTGGGCGCTCACGCCCACGGACTGGTCGGGCGTGATGCCCCAGGTGACGATGGGCTCGATGTCGGCGGCGTCAAAGTCCACCACGTCGTCGTATACCGCGTCCTTGTCCGAGGCCACCGACTTCCAATAGGCCAGGGCCTTGTCCCATTTTTCGCCCTGGGGCGCGTAGCGGCGGCCCTTCAAGTAGGCGAAGGTCGTCTCGTCGGGGTTCACGTAACCGATGCGGGCCCCGCCCTCGATGGCCATGTTGCAGACCGTCATGCGCTCTTCCATGGTGAAGGCGTCGAACACCTCGCCGCCGTACTCATAGGCGTAACCGATGCCGCCCTTGACGCCCAGCTTTTGGATGATGTAGAGCGTCACGTCCTTGGCGGTCACGCCGCTCTTGAGCCGGCCCTTCACGTTGATTCGGCGCACCTTCAGCTCGTCCATGGCCAGGCATTGGGTGGCCAAGACGTCCCGCACCTGGCTGGTGCCGATGCCGAAGGCCAGGGTCCCGAAGGCGCCGTGGGTGGAGGTGTGGGAATCCCCGCAGGCGATGGTCATGCCGGGTTGGGTCAATCCCAGCTCCGGGCCCACGATGTGCACGATGCCCTGGTTGCCCGACTTGAAGTCGAAGAAGGGGACCCCGAACCGGCGCACGTTCTTCTCGATGGCGTCCATCATTTGCTCGGCCTCGCCGTCGGCGAAGGGCCGGGCCTGGTTGGTGGTGGGGACGATATGGTCCACGGTGGCGAAGGTGCGGTCCGGATAGGCCACCTTCAGGCCCTTTTCGGCGATCATGTCGAAGGCCTGGGGGCTGGTGACCTCGTGGATCAGGTGAAGCCCGATGAAGAGTTGGGTCTGGCCCGTGGGCAGTTTTTCCACCGCGTGGGAATCCCACACCTTGTTGTACAGCGTTCCTTTAGCCATGACGGCCTCCTTCGAATTTCATGGGCTTAGGCTAGGCGCCGGAGGAATATTTGTAAAAGATATAGTTTCTATATTTAATATAGTTTATAACTATTATATGGAAACCCATCAATTGCGTTATTTCCTGGCGGTGGCCCAAAGCGGCCGTTTTACGGCGGCGGCCCGGGCGGTGAACGTTTCCCAGCCTTCCTTAAGCGTCCAGGTGGCCAAACTGGAAGGGGAATTGGGCGGGGCCCTTTTCGAAAGGGGCCGCCGGGGGGCCCGATTGACCGCCCGGGGCGAGGCCTTCCTGCCCCGGGCCCGCGCGATCCTGGAGCAGATGGAATCGGCCCGGGAAGACGCGAAAGCCTTGTCTGGGCTCACCCTGGGCAAGGTGCTTTTGGGTTGCATGCCCACCACGGGGGCGCATTTGCTCCCGCCCATCCTGACGGCCTTCCGCAAGGTCCATCCCAAAATCCAAGTCCAATTGAAGGAAGAGTCCTCGCCCAACCTGGCGCAGGACTTGGAACAGGGCGAGATCGAGCTGGCCTTGATGGACGAGGCGGGCCTAAGACCCTCCTTGGACCACGCCGCCGTGCTGACCGAGGACCTGCTTTTGGCCCTGCCCGCCAAGCACCCCTTGGCCGGGAAGAAGACACTCTCCTTGCGCCAAGTCGCCGGGGAGCCTTTCATCCTGATGAAGGCCGGCCATGGTTTTCGGCAGATCACGCTGAACCTTTACCGCAAGGAAGGCCTGACGCCCAAGGTGGTCTTTGAGAGCGGGGGTATCGAGACCGTGCAGGCCTTGGTGGCCGCGGAGATGGGCCTGAGCCTGGTGCCCCGCATGGTGGCCAAATTCCCGGGAGTGGCCTACGCCGCCATCACGCCCGGCGGCGCCAAACGGACCCTGTCCTTGGCCTGGCGCAAAAAAGCGCCCCTGTCGCCCGCGGCCTTGGCCTTGCGCCAAGTGATTTTTAAAGTCTTAGGGGCCCCATGAACCGGCTTCGGATGGATTTTGGGTTGGTCCCCCTGCTCTTGGCCAATGGGATGCCGCTCATCGGCTATTTCCTCTGGCATTGGCTGCCGGTGGACCTCTTGTTCCTATTTTGGGTGGAGACCCTCTTTTTGTTCCTCACGGCCTTGGCGGCGGCTTTTTCCGGGCCGAAAAGTCCCCCCAACCTTTCGAACCTCTTGGGAGGCGTGATTTTCACGGGATGGTTCCTGCTGATTTTCTTGATGTTCGTTTGCGCCATGGACCCGCGCATGGATGGGATGGAAAAGCGCGATCCCTTCCTGGTGGTCCCGCGGCTTTTTTGGCAGGACCAGCTTTGGATCCAGGTGCTGGTCCTGGCCCTCTCTTATAGTTCCCAATGGGTCATGACCGTGATCCATCCCGCCCCGGATCCCGGCAACCCCGACCCGGTCCTGCGGGATTTGCTGGCGCCCACCGGGCGGCTGGCGGCGCTTTTTTTCGCGATCCTTTTGGGGCTTTTCACCACCCGGGCGCTTCCCAATTACAGCGGCGTTTTTTTCGTCCTTTTGGCCATCAAGACCCTTGGTGATTCCTGGATTTATTTCCGCAAGGGCAGCCCTCGGTCCGCGCCCTGAAGGGCGCGGCGACCTTGCAATCCTTCCGCCGGCCTGCTTAGGATTGGTCTGATTCCAAATCCATGGCGGGGAGACATCCAATGCGCATCGGCATCATCGGTTCGGGCGTGGTAGGACAGACGCTGGGTAAGAAACTGGCCGAACTGGGCCACGACGTGATGTTGGGGACCCGGGACCCCCAAAAGCTCGACGAGAAGAAAAACA
>DATKNU010000250.1:0-5771 GCA_035541195.1 bacterium | reverse complement strand
AATAATCCCGCACGAATTCCTGCCTCAGGTCGCCGATGACCGCCTTGACCGCGCCGGTCTTGAGGGCCTTGCGATAGGCGGCTTGGGCTTCCCCGCCTTGGCCCACGTCGGCGATATAGGCGATGACTTCGCAGTGATAATTCTCCCGGAGCCAGGAGATGATGATGGAGGTGTCCAGCCCCCCCGAATAAGCGAGAACAACTTTTTTGACGTTCTTCACGATAGACCCCTTTTCAAGTTTAAGTCAGTTAGGAGTGAGCGGTTAGGAATTAGGAGTTGACGTCAACTTCGAACGCCTAACGCCTCACTCCTAACTTTCGTGGCCCATCAGGGCCACCAGAAGCGCTTTTTGGGCGTGCAGGCGGTTTTCCGCCTGGTCCCACACCACGGATTGGGGGCCGTCGATCACCCCCGCGGAAACTTCCTCGCCCCGATTGGCGGGCAGGCAATGCAGGAAGAGCGCCTTCGGGGATTCCCCCATCAATTTTTCGTCGACTTGGTAGCCCGCGAAGGCCTTCAAGCGTTTTTGTTGCTCGGCTTCCTGTCCCATGCTGGTCCAGACGTCCGTATAGACCGCGTCCGCGCCCTTCACCGAACCCCGGACCTCGTGGACGATTTCCAGACGGCTTCCCGTCCGGGCCGCCTCTTTCTTCGCCGCCGCCAAAATACCGGCTTGCGGCGCGTAGTCCCGGGGGCAAACCACCTTGAGGTGCATACCGGTTTTGGCGGCCCCGATCAAGAGGCTGTGGGCCACGTTGTTGCCGTCCCCCACGTAAACCAACTGGAGGCCCTTGAGCTTTCCCTTGTGCTCTTGGATCGTCAAAAGATCCGCCAGGCATTGGCAGGGGTGGTGGCCGTCGCTGAGGCCGTTGATGACCGGCACCGAGGAATAGCGGGCCAGGTCCTCCAGGGTCTTGTGGGCGTAAACCCGGGCCATGATGCCCTGCACCATGCGGGACAAAACCCGCGCCGTGTCGGGAATGGTCTCACCCTTGCCCAGTTGGATGTCGTTCTTCCCCAAAAAGAGCGCCTGGCCGCCCAGTTGGGCCATGCCGACCTCGAAGGACACCCGGGTGCGGGTGGAGGTCTTCTCGAAGATCATGGCCAGGGCCTGGCCCTTGAGGGCTTTCTTGTACTTCGACGGCTTGGCCTTGATCTTGGCGGCCGACTTCAAGAGGCCCAAGAGTTCCTTGTCCGAGAGTTCCAACAAGGTTAAGAGGTCGCGTTTTTTTCTGGGCATGGGATTTCCTAACTCGCCTTGAGTTCGTCCGCCAAGGCGGCCCGAAGCCTGGCGACGGCCTTGTCGATGTCCGCTGGCGTGATGATGAGCGGGGGCAGGAACCGCAGCACGTTCTCATGGGCCGAGCCCACCAAAAGCCCCTGCTTGGCGCAATGGCCCACCAAGGACGAGGCGTTCCGGGACATTTCCAGCCCCTGGATCAACCCCATCCCCCGCGCCTCGGTGAAAAGCTTGGGGAATTCTTTTTGGAGGCCCTCCAGCTTGGAGCGCAAGTACTCGCCCATCTTGGCCGCGTTGGAAACCAAGTCCTTGAGGATGATGGTCTCGATGTTGGCGATGGCCGCCGCGCTCACGATGGGATTGCCGCCAAAAGTGGAAGCGTGGTCGCCCGGGTGGAAACCCTGGGCCGCTTGGTTGGTGACCAACAAGGCGCCCATGGGCAATCCGCCTCCCAAAGCCTTGGCGGAGGTCATCATGTCCGGTTCCACCCCATAATGCTCATAGGCCCACATCTTGCCCGTGCGGCCCAAGCCGGTCTGGACCTCGTCGAAGATCAGCAGGATGCCGCTTTCCCGGGTCAGGTCCCGCAAGTCCTTCAGGAACTTCTGGTCCGCGGGATGGATGCCGCCCTCGCATTGGACCACCTCGACCAGGACCGCCCCGGTCTTCACCGTGATCAGCTTCTTCACGCTTTCCAGGTTGTTGAAGGTGGCGAACTTGAAGCCCGGCAACAGCGGGTCCAGGCCTTCCTGGTATTTCACCTGGCCGGTGGCCGAGATCGCGCCGAAAGTCCGGCCATGGAAGGACCGGTGGAAGCTGATGACCTCGTGCTTGTCCTGCCCCATCCGCCGGTGGTATTTGCGGACCAGTTTCAGGGCCGCCTCGATGGCTTCCGCCCCCGAATTGCAGAAGAAGACCTTTTGAGCGAAGGAAATCTCGCACAGCAGCTTGGCCAACCGCACGTTGGGCTCGTTGTAATAGTAGTTGGAGACATGGCCGAGCTTCTTGGCTTCCTCGATGATGGCGTTGACCACCTCGGGCGCGGCCTGGCCCAAGCCGTTGACGGCGATCCCCGAGAAGAAATCGAGGTAGACCGTGCGTTCGGAGTCGTAAACCTGGGTGCCTTCCCCGCGCATCAGCACGATCTTTTGCCGGTTGTAGGTCGGCAGGAGATAATCGTCGCCGTTCTGGATGATCTTGAAGGTTTCCATGTTTTTCTCCTGGAAAATGAAAAAGCCCCCGTTGGCGGGGGCCACGGGGACTTATCGAGAGGCATCTTAGCGGCAACGCGGGGGGCCTGTCAACTCACGGCCCCTATTCCGGCCTTTACCGCGAAGACGCCGAGACGCAGGCGGGGAAAGACCAACAGAAGCCTTTGTTTTAACCGCGTCCCTGCGTCTCGGCGGTGATGGGCTTTGATTAAACCCGGACCGAGGGGTTCGTCAGCTTCTCGTATTCCTGGATGGCGAAGCGGTCGGTCATGCCCGCGATATAGTCGGCGATGACCCGCCGAACCGGCTCTTCCTTTGACTTGATCTTTTCCCGGGGCGCCTTGGGCAGGATGTCCGGATTGGACTCGTAAAGCCGGAAAAGTTCCTGGATGACCTTCTTGGACTTGTCCTCGATGCGGATGACCCGGTCATGGCGGTACATATGTTGGTAGAGGAACTGCTTCATCTCCCGGTGGTCCTGGCGGGCCTTGGCCGAGAAGGAAGCGATCTCCTCGCTGGCTTGGCGCACGTCCATCAAGCCCTTGACTCCGAAGGATTTGAGGCGCCGGTCGGTTTCCTCGATGACGTCCGTCACCCAATAATTGATCAAGCGGTTGACGGCCTGGTACTTGGTCTTGCCCCGGGGAAGCTGGGGGTAATCCGCGCGCACCTTCTCGAGCGTCCGGGCCCAGATGTCAACGGCCTTCAGTTCCTCAAAATCCAGAAGCCGGGACGTGATGCCGTCGTCGATGTCGTGGGCCGTGTAGGCGATCTCGTCGGAAAGATCCACGACCTGGGCCTCCAGGGTGTACTGTTCCCCATAACCCTCGAGGGGTCGGTCATAGCGGGTCCGATGCTTGTCGACGCCCTCCAATACCTCGAAGGAAAGGTTCAACCCGTTGAAGTCCGGGTACTTTTCCTCCAGGTGCGTCACGATGCGGTAGCTTTGGGCGTTGTGTTCGAAACCCCCGTCGTTCTTCATGAGGTCGTTCAAGACCCGCTCGCCCATGTGGCCGAAGGGCGTGTGACCCAAGTCGTGGGCCAAAGCGATGGCCTCGGTCAGGTCCTGGTTCAGCCCCAAGGTGCGGGCGATGGACCGGGCGATCTGGGCCACTTCCAGGGTATGGGTGATGCGGGTGCGGTAATAGTCACCCTCGTGGTTGACGAAGACCTGGGTCTTATATTGGAGCCGACGGAAGGCCGAGGAATGGATGACGCGGTCCCGGTCCCGCTGGAAAGCCGTGCGGTAGACATGCTCGGGCTCGGCATATTGACGCCCCTTGGATTGGGCGGCCCTTTGCGCGTAAGGCGCCAGGCTTTGGTTCTCAATTTTCTCGAGGTCTTCCCGCAGGTACATAAGGGAATGGTAGCTTCCGGGGTTGGAAAATTAAAGAGGGGGAAGGTAAAAGCTGAAACAAACGGGAGTAGTGTCGAGGGAAGCTAAGCTTGGAAAGGGGAAAACGCGGCGCCTTGAGGAGGAAAAACCAAACGGAGATTGGGACCGACCAATAGCCCTTTTTTATCGCCCGCGGGCGATTTTAGAAAAGGTGAAAATTGGTGGAGGCGATGGGGATCGAACCCACGACCCCTTCCATGCCATGGAAGTGCTCTCCCAGCTGAGCTACGCCCCCTCCGGTCTGACAGCGGACGGTAATTCTAACGAAAACCTGGAAAAAAACAAGAGAAAGTGCCGAAGAACAGCGAACAAGGCAAAGGCCAAAATGGCGGTCCAAAAGGTAAAAAATGGTGCCCAATCCCCCACAATCACAAACCCAACACGAAGATTGGACCAACCATTTTTTGTTTTACCAACAAAACAGGGTTTTGTTGGTGTCTATAAGGTAAAAAATGGTGCCCAAGCTCCCTTAAAATCCAACATGAAGATTGGACTAACCATTTTTTTGTTTTACCAACAAAACGGGGTTTTGTTGGTGTCTATAAGGTAAAAAATGGTGGGCGAAACAGGATTCGAACCTGTGACCCCCTGCGTGTAAAGCAGGTGCTCTAACCAGCTGAGCTATTCGCCCTTGTACCTACCAAAGTTGCCCATAGCACTAAAGACAAGCCACGAACCAATTTTGAGTGCCCTGAGCCCGTCGAAGGGCTGAGCTATTCGCCCGTAAAATAAGTTTAGTGACCTATTCCGACTTAAGCACGGCTTAAAAGAAACATTCAGTGCCCTGAGCCATGCCAAAAGACCGCGCCCTTGACCCCTAAAAACGAAACCCCAGGCCCTTTCCGGGTCCGGGGTCTGATAGAACTAAAATCCTTTGAGGCGAAAATCGGGGCTTTTTAAGCGGGGTTCTTTTCGATGGCCAAGAGGAACTTGATGGCGCTTTTCTTCTCGCCATCGATGGTCAGGTGGATGAACTCCGGCTTACAGCTGGCGTCCATGCCGTCGCCCCGGAGGAATCCCCGCGCGATGGCGATGGCCTTGACCGTGTTGTTGATGCTTTCGGGCCCCATGGCCACGATTTCCACGGCCTTCCCGTCACGGACGTTGTTGGCGATGGCCCCCGCCACGGTGGAGGGATTGCTTTTGGCGGCGACTTTGAGCGTCATGATCCCCACGGGGCGTGGCTCCTTCTTAACAACCCGGCCGATTTACCAAACTTTTTATAACACGGGCTAGGGGGGCTGTCAACCAAGCGGCCGAAAGGCCCCCTTAAGGCCGATTATCCGAGAATAACTTCCACTTCGTTCCTCGAATTGGCGCGCTGCGTCGGAATCACGTTCCCGGAAATTTTCTTCCCGTTGACGGTGATGGCTTGGACGCCCCGGCTCACGCGCTTGGGGTTCTTCACGGTGATGTGGTAGGTGGCGCCCCGGAAGTCGCGGGTCACCTCATATTGGCTCCAATCCTTCGGCACGCAGGGATCGATGGCCAATCCCTTGTAGGAAGGACGCACGCCCAGGATGTACTGGGTGGCGGCCACGTAGTTCCAGCTGGCGGCGCCGGTGAGCCAGGAATTGCGCGCGAAACCGAAGTCCCGGTGTTCCCGCGAGGCGATGGCCTGCGCATAGATGTAGGGCTCGGCCCGGTGGATCTCCTGGATCCGGTCCTTGGTGGGCGGCAAGAGCTGCTTGTAATACTTCATGGCGATGTCCGCGCGGCCGAGCTTCGTTTCCGCGATGACCGCCCAGGGGTTGGCGTGCGAGAAGATGCCGCCGTTTTCCTTCAAGCCCGGCGGGAAGGTGCTGACGCCGCCAAGCCGGGGGCTGAAGTGCTTGAACCCGGGATACATGAGGGCCACGCCGTACTTGGAATCCAGGTAGGTCTTGACCGCGTCCATGCACTCGGGACCGCGCTTCTCATCGGC
>DATKNU010000249.1:0-7581 GCA_035541195.1 bacterium | reverse complement strand
ATGTTTCTTGGCCGAGGCGTAGTCCGACGGCTTGTGGTCTTCGTGGCTGGGATTGCCGATGATGAGGCGGATGACGTTTAAGGGGTCGCTCTTGAGCAGTTCTTTTTTCTGGGCCGGGGAAATGACGTCATAGGGCGGCGCCAAGACCTTGCCGAAAGAGGCTTGGGAGCTGTTCGCGTAACGCACCGCGCGGAAAGGCCGGATCTGTGCCATGTTTTTTCCTTTAATTTTTAGGCTTTTTCACCACAGAGGCGCGGAGACGCCGCAAAAATCCAAAAAGATTTTTTCAAACTCCGTGGCTCCGCGTCTCCGCGGTGAAAGAATTTCAACTTTTTTTGGAGTGTAGCTTCTTGACCACGTCCAGGAACGCGTCGATGTTGTTGAATTGCAGGTACACGCTGGCGAAACGCACGTAAGCCACGTCGTCCAAGTCCTGCAGGCGGCGCACCACCATCTCGCCCACCTCGGTGGAATTGATTTCCTTGGCCGCCCGCTCCATCAGGTTGTTCTCGATGTCGTCCACCAAAGACTCGATGCGCTCGGACGAGACCGGGCGCTTTTCCACGGCCTTGCGGATGCCCGCCACGATCTTGAGCCGGTCAAAAGGCTCCCGGCGGCCGTCGCGCTTCACCACCATGGGGAGGATTTCCTCGATCTGCTCGTAGGTCGTGAAGCGTTTCTCGCACTTGAGGCATTCCCGGCGGCGGCGGATGGCCGAACCGCCCTTGCTGGGACGGGAATCCATGACTTTATCTTCCTGGTGACCACAAAAAGGGCACTTCATGCGGGGCGGACCTCAAGGGGTAGAGTGGCGACGGGCCGGATTATACCACAGGAGGGCGAAAATCCACTTGGGAACTAGGGGATGATTTCGGTTCCGACGCCCGAGGGCGTGAAGATTTCCAAAAGCAGGGCATGGGCCTGGGTGCCGTCGATGATATGGGTCTTGCGCACGCCTTGGCGGATGGCGGCCAGGCAGGCTTCCACCTTGGGGATCATGCCGCCGGACACGATTCCCTTCTTGATTAAACCCGGGACTTCCTTCGCCTTAAGGGTGGAGATCAGGCTCCGGGGGTCTTCCTTTTTGCGGCAGATGCCCGGCACGTCGGTCAAGAAAACCAACTTCTCGGCCTTGAGCGCCCCCGCGATGGCCCCCGCGGCCTCGTCGGCGTTCACGTTGTAGGTTTGCCCCCCGGGGCCCATGCCCAAAGGCGCGATGACCGGGATGAATTGCTCCCGGTCCAAAATGTCCAAAAGCGAGGTGTTGACCCGGGAAACCTTGCCCACGAAACCGATGTCCCGGCCGGACTTGGACTTGACCTTGGAAGCCTGGAGCAGGCCGCCGTCCTTGCCGGACAATCCCACGGCCTGGCCCCCCAATTGATGGATGACGCTGACCAATTCCTTGTTGATCTTGCCGCCCAAGACCATTTCCACCACTTCCATGGTGGGAAGGTCGGTCACCCGCAGGCCGTCCACAAATTGCGACCGGATGCCCAGCTTCTCCGTGATCCGGGAAATGTCCTTGCCGCCGCCATGCACCACCACGGGCTTCATGCCGACGAATTTCATCAACACCACGTCCTGCAGGGTGGTTTTCAGCTCCTCGGCGCCGGAGCGGGTGCTGCCGCCGTACTTCACGACGACCGTCGCGCCATACCACTTGCGGATATAGGGGAAAGCCTCGATGAGGATTTGGGCCTTGAGATGGGAATCGTTCTTCACGGACGCCCTCAGTTGAGCGGCGCCGCGGGGGGCGCCGGAGCGGGCGGGGTCCCTTCGGGGCCTTGCGCGGGGACGCCGGCCGGCGCGACCACGCCGCCATGGGCCTCGGCGGCCTCGGCGTTGGGGAATTCCTTGTAGTCGCATTCCTTGTTGGGGCAGGAAATGTGGGGGCCCAGGGTCTTGGTGTATTTCTCCACCAGGTAGGGGCCCTTGCAGGTCGGGCAAGGCCGGTTCACGGGCTTGTACCAGGAAATGAACTTGCAATCCGGGTAGCGGTTGCAACCGTAAAAGACGCCGCGCCGCGACCCGCGCGACACCACTTCCCCGCCGCAGCCCAGGGGGCAGGCGATCTTCAGCGAAATCGGTTTGGCGGTCTTGCACTCCGGGTACTTGGAGCAAGCCAGGAACTTCCCGAATCGCCCCATTTTCACCACCATCTCGCTGCCGCACTTGGGGCATTTCTCGTCGGTGACCGTGTCGGTGTCGATTTGGATCGAGCCGTCGGTGGTCTCCTTCAGGCTCTTGGTGTTGTGGCACTCGGGATAATTGGAACAGGCCAGGAACTTGCCGTGGCGGCCCCACTTGACGATCATCATCTTGCCGCACTTCTCGCAGGGGATGTCGGTCACCTGCTCGATGCGGCTCTTTTCCTCGCCGATGAGCTTCTCCGCTTCCGCCAAGGTGTCCTTGAAGGGCGTGTAGAAGTCGCTGATGACGTGGCGCCATTCCTGCTCGCCGGCTTCCACCTGGTCGAGCTCGGTTTCCATCTTGGCCGTGAAGGCATAGTCCAAGATATTGGGGAAATTCTTCATCAGGATTTCCAGCACCAGGTTGCCCAATTCCGCCAGGAAGAAACGGCCGTTTTCCTTCTTCACGTAATGCCGGGTTTGGATGGTTTCCAGGGTCGGCGCGTAGGTCGAAGGGCGCCCGATGCCGAGCTCTTCCAGGGTCTTCACCATGGAGGCGTCGGTGTAGCGCGGCGGCGGCTGGGTGAAATGCTGCTCGGGGACCGGAACCTGCCAAATCATGGGCTGGCCTTCCTCGATGCCCGAAAGCTTGTTGGGGTTCAAGCCCTTCTCGTCGTCGCCGTTCTCCCCTTCTTTCTTGTCCTCGTCGGCGGCTTCCTCATAAACCTTGGTATAGCCCTCGAAGAGCGTCTCGGTGCCCGAGGCGCGGAAAACCGCGTTGGCGCCGCTGATTTCCACGCTGGTCTCCCGGTAAAGGGCGTTGGCCATCTGGCTGGCCAGGAAGTCCTCCCAAATGAGCTTGTAAAGCTTGAATTGCTCGGGGGTCAGGTAGGTCTTCATCTGGTCGGACGTGCGGAAAACCGAGGTGGGCCGGATGGCCTCATGGGCGTCCTGGATCTTGGTCTTGCTGGTCGTGTCCCGGTCCCCCGGGCTCAGGTATTTCGGCCCATAGGTTTCGGCGATGAATTTGGCGGCCTCCGCCTTGGCCTCGGGGGCCACGCGCTTGGAGTCCGTCCTCATATAAGTGATCAAGCCCACCGGCCCCGAGTCCCCCACGTCCACGCCTTCGTAAAGGCCCTGGGCGATGGACATGGTTTTGCGGGCCCCGAACCGAAGCTGTTTATAGGCTTCCTGTTGGAGCTTGGAGGTGGTGAAGGGCATGGGGGGCTTCTTGGACTTTTCGCGGTGCAGGACCGCCGAGACCTTGAAATCGGCGTTTTTGAGCCGCTCGATGAGGGCCTGGGTCTCTTCTTGGGTCTTGAGGTCGGGCTTCTCGCCGTCGAGTTTCGAGAGCTTGGTGCGGATGACCTTCTTGGCCTCGGTCAAAAAGTCGGCTTCCAAGGTCCAGTATTCCACCGGCTTGAAACCCTCGATTTCCTTTTCCCTTTCATAAATGAGCCGCAGGGCCACCGATTGCACGCGGCCCGCCGAAAGCCCCCGGCGGATGTTCTTCCATAAAAGAGGGCTGATCCCGTAACCGACCAGACGATCCAGGACCCGTCGGGCTTGTTGGGCGTTGACCATGTTCAGGTCCACCTCGCTGGGCGTCTGGATGGCTTCCTCGATGGCGTTTTTGGTGATTTCATTGAGCCGGAGGCGGTAGAGGGGCGGCTTGTTCTCAAGCGCGCTGAGGAAATTCTTGATGTGCCAACCGATGGCCTCCCCTTCCCGGTCCGGGTCGGTGGCCAGATAGACGGTGATGGATTTCTGGGCGGCCTTCTTGAGTTCCTTGATGATCGAGGCCTTGCCCCGGATGGGGATGTACTGGGGCTCGAAATTGTTGTCCACCGCCACGCCCAATTTGCTCTTGGGAAGGTCGATCAAATGGCCCTTGGAGGCCAGGACGATGAAGTCCGACCCCAGGTACTTGTTGATGGTCTTGGCCTTGGAGGGCGACTCCACGATGACCAATTTCTTGGTGTTTTCTTTTTTGGCCTTGGCTTTTGCCACGAAAAACTCCCTTGAGCGAGCTCCAACCACCGGCGGCGCAATTTCGCAAGAATAGGTAGGCCGGTGGAGTATGTCAAGTTTTCTCATATAACAGGGGCGGGGGCCCCATGGCCGGAATCGCCCATTTTCGGGGGAAAGCGCCCCAAAGTGGGGCGAAGCGGGGGATGCCTCAGAGTTTCAGAAAACAGTGCCCAGGCGCCTGTTCGACCAGCCCCTTCATTTCCAAAACCAGCAAAATCTCGTTCAATCGGCGGGAGGGCAGGCCCGCCAGGCGGCTCAAGGCGTCCACGTGCCGGGGGTCCGAATCCAGGTGCGCCAAGAGCATTTTTTCCTCCTCGGTGACTTCCACGGCCTCGGGCGCGGGGCGCGGCTCGGCGCGCCAATGGCGCTCCGCCCGCTTGTCGTTGAGTTCATCGAAGATGTCCTGCACGCCGACCACCAAGCGGGCTCCCTGTTGGATCAAGGAATGCGTCCCCTCGGATTGGTGGTGATGGATGGGGCCGGGCACGGCGAAGACCGGCTTGCCCTGGTCGACCGCGTGGTCCACCGTGATGAAGGAACCGCTGTTCTGGTTGGCCTCCACCACCAAAACCCCCTTGGCCGCCCCGCTGATGAGCCGGTTGCGTTGGGGAAAGTGGAGCGCCAGGGGTTTGGCGTCCAAGGGATACTCGCTGAACAAGGCCCCGCGCTCGACGACCCGATCCGCCAATTTCCGGTTCTCGGGTGGATAAAGGTTGAGCAGGCCGCTGCCCAAAAAAGCCAGGGTCCGCCCTTGGGGATGCCGCAGGGCCCCCTGATGGGCGCAGGAATCGATGCCCCGGGCCAGCCCCGAAACCACCGTGTAACCGCAGCGGGCCAGGTCCTGGGCCAGGCGGGCCGCCAAGTCCTTTCCATAGGCGGTGGGTTGGCGGCAACCGATGACCGCCAGGGCCCGCTCATCCTCGGGAAGATAATGCCCCTTCATCCACAAGACAAAGGGCGGGTCGAAAAGGTCGCGGAAAACGCCGGGAAAATCCGCGTCGCCTTCCACCAAACAACGGATCCCCAATTCCCCGGCCCTTTCCAATTCCCTTTGGGCGCTCGCTTCGGGGTCCTTCAGGGATAGAACTTTGCGGGCCACCGAGGTGGTCCAATTGGGCAGGTAGGCCAGCCGGTCTTCAGTCGAACCAAAGGCCGCTTCCAAGCGGGCGAAGGCGCCCTTCAGCGACACCAATCGCCGGGGCCCCACCACGCCGGTCAAATGCAAGGCTAAGAGGCTTTGCCGTTCGTCCATGCGGGGAGTATACAACGACTTTTAATGGGCAATCATAAAAATAAAGACAAGGCCCATCCCGCCGGGCGGGCGCGGGTCTCAAAACCAAAACTCGGGGTTTAAGTTTTCGCCCTACCCACGCCTGGGTGTCTTGGGGTGAAAGGTTTTAGGTGGACTTTCAGTCCGAGAGGACGGCCTTATTGGGCCCGGCCTGCCGGGCTTGTTGCAGGAGCTCCAAGGCCTTGTCGTAGAGGCCCTTGGGCTCGGTGGAGTTCTCCGGAAAGGAAGAGGCGCTCAAGTTGATGTAGACCGAGGGCGTGGTTCCCAACACCAGCTTGAAGAACTTAAAAATGCGCTTGGCGATGATGCCGCAGGTGTTGGTGGCGGTATCCGGCAGGATCATGGCGTATTGGTTCTTGTCCACCCGGCAGACCACGTCCACCCGCCGTAGGCTCTTGATGAGCACCTCGGCGATGTGGGCCGCCACCAGGTTCTCATCGCCCACCGAGGCCGACTCCGTGCTGCCCACCGTGAGGATCAGCAGGCAAAGGCTTCGGGAATAACGGCGGGCCCTTTCCACCTCCACGGCCAAGCTTTCGTCGAAATAACTGCGGTTGTAGAGTCGCGTGACCTCATCCACCAACAGGGTGGCGCGGTGGGGCAGGCCGGGGATGAGCAGTTGCTCCTCGGGCCCTTTTGGCGTCGGCACGGGCATGGCGCCCCCTGCGGGCACTGTGCCCCCTGCGGGCCGGGCCGCCTCCAGGGGGGGCGCGGTGGGGGGCGGGGGCGGCGCCGCCTTGGCTTGGGCCGACTTCTCGATCGTCGCGCTCACCAGTTCCTTCCACATCGTCCAAACCTGGCTCACATCCTGGACCAGGGGCAAGGCATAAGTGCGCGAATCCATATGGCCGCACCCTAAAAGCAGGTATTCCTTCCCGGGCGTGTTGTAGACCATGAACATGGCGCTCTTGGGTTTTTGCATGCGCAAGGAGCCATATTGGTTGAAAGTGGGTTTGCCCGTGATGTCGGTGTAAACCTTGATGGGCAGGCGGGTCAGGGCGATTTTTTCCTCAACCCCCAGCCGGTAAAGGCTGGCGTCCACGACTTCGGGGGCGCCGGCGGAAGCCAAGGCCGCCAATTCCTCCTCCGGGGTGCGCGCCGAGGCGATGAAAACCGTGTCGAATTGGTATTGGGTTTGGATCTCCGCGCAACATTCCTTCAGCGACTCGATGGAAGGCGGATTTTTTTTACAGGCGAGAATAAGCTTGTCTAATATTTCAGAAGGCGTTGGCATAGTTCCCCGCTCAAAATGTCGAAAGGCAATCCGGTGAGGCCATGCCCATCTTAACACGCGGGACCCCGGCGTCCCCCCGAAAGTCAAATCCGGCGTGTTTTTTCAAGCCGCGACCCGGGCAAGTGTCACGTTTAACGGAAGTGAAAATGATTTTAGGGAAGGAAGGCGGTCGGTTTACTTGACCTTGATCGCCTGGAAAAGGGCCCTGAGGGAAACCGCGTCCGGGACCAGCAAGAAATAGCCGCCGATGACTTCCTGGGCGTCCACGAACTTGGTCTCGATGCAGATGACCTTCACCACATCGTCCATGCCCTGGGTGATGTTGGAAAGGAGCGCCCCCGCCATGTCGAAAACCAGGGTGGGCACCGAAATAAGCAACAGCATCCCCAAGAACTCGTTCAGCGCGCTGAGATAGGCCCCCGTCAGGATGTTCCCCGCCTCCTTGATGGCCGAATGGCCCATCTCATTGAGGATCTTGCTGGTACCCACCGGTTGTTTCAAAAGCATATCGGCCAAGTGCAGGGCCGAATCCCGCGGAAAGAGCAAGACGATCTTGCCGGTGGCGTCGCCCAGGATGGAGAGGGTCAAACCCGCCACCAGGGTATTGGGGTCGCCCATCAGGCGGGGCAGTTCGGACAAGGACAGGATGGAGGCGTTGGGCACCGTGATGTTGATGCGCTTGCCCAAGAGTTGGGAGAGCGCGGTGGCCCCGTGCCCCGCCCCGATGTTGCCCACTTCCTTCAGGGCGTCGATTTGGGCGGGCGTCAATTCATCGAGATTGAGCAGCATGATTCCCTTTCTTGAGGCGCTTGAGATGCTCCAATTGATTCCGCTTTTCCTTCAAATCCTCGATCAGGCTGGAAATGTCCAGGATGAGGGCGATTTTCCCCGTG
>DATKNU010000248.1:0-3699 GCA_035541195.1 bacterium | reverse complement strand
TCGGCTTGGTCATAGCGGCCCTGCTTGAAATAAATGGCGCCCAAGGCCAGCCGGCTCTTGGGGGCCCAAGGGCTGTCCTTGGACTCGTCCAAGATCTTTTGGAACTGCTCCACGGCCGAGTCGTCCTGGTCCAAGGCCATGAAGGACGAGCCCAGCCAATAACGCGCCTCGGGCAGTTCGGGGCTCTTGGGATATTGGTCGATGTAGTCCCGGTAGGCCCGGGCGGCCTCGCCGTATTTGTCCGCCAGGTAATAGCGGTCCGCCAGGTCCTTCTGGGCCTCGGCGCCCTCGGGGCTTCCCTCGTACTCGGCGGCCAACATTTGGAAACGGGCGGTGGCCGAGTTGAAGTCCTCCTCCAGGTTGGCCAAAAGCAGGCGGGCCCGGGGCACGAAATTTTCCGTCGGGTATTTGGCCACCAATTGGCCCAGCGAGTCCCGGGCTTCCTGGTAGTGTTTGGCGTCAAAAAGGCCCTTGGCCTTGTCGAAAAGGGCCTGGGGGCTGTCCGCCGAGGGGGTGGGGGTTTGGGCGCCCAGCGGCGCCGCCAACAGCAAGAGCAGGATGATCTTTTTCATGGTTTCCTTTTCAAACTGAATCAAAACCTATTTACCGCCAAGACGCCAAGAAAAGCCAAAACCAAGCGGAAGTTTTAAAACTTTTCCAAATCTTGAGTCTTTCGCCGTTCTTGGCGCCCTTGGCGAACTTGGCGGTGATAAATCTTTTATACCGCCGTGCCGTAAAGCGCCGCGATCTTGCTGCCCTCGATCTTGACCTTCACCAGGTCGCCCGCCTTGAAAACCCCGTTGGTGATGACCACGGTCTTGTTCTGCCGGGTCTTGCCATAGCTGGCGTCGGGGGTCTTGTCCGCCGGGCCGTCCACCAGCACTTCCTCGACGAGGCCCACCCGGGCCGCGTGCTTGGCGGCGGCCTGGCGCCAAGCCAGCTCGTTCAGGCGGGCCAGGCGCTCGTCCTTCACTTCCTCCGGCACTTGGTCCAACATCCGGGCGGCCGGCGTGCCGGCCCGGGGCGAATATTTGAAGCTGAAGACCAGGTCATAGTGGACTTGCTCGAGCAACCGCAAGGTGCCCTTGAAATCCTCCTCGCTCTCGCCGGGAAATCCCACGATCAGGTCGGTGGTCAAGGCGATGTCCTTGACCCTGGCTTTGAGCTTGGCCGCGCGCTCCAGGTAGTGGGCCACGCTGTATTTGCGGCTCATGCGCTTGAGGATGGGGTCGGAGCCGCATTGCACCGGCAGGTGGAAATACTCGCAGGCCGAGGGGCTTTCGGCCATGGCCTCGATCAACTCGTCGGACAGGTCCAGCGGATGGGACGTCATGAAGCGCACGCGCTGGAGGCCCGGCACCTGCCCGACTTTGGTGAGCAGTTCGGCGAAGGTGATGGTCTTTCCCTTGGACTTGAGCCCCAAGCCGTAGGAATTCACGTTTTGGCCCAAGAGGGTGACTTCCTTGACCCCGGCGGCCGCCAAGCGGGCGGCCTCCTCCAAAATGTCCTCGGCGGGGCGGGACACTTCCCGGCCCCGGGTGAAGGGCACCACGCAGAAGGTGCAAAACTTGTCGCAGCCCTTCATGATCTCCAGGAAGGCCTTGTGCGGCTGGGCCAAGCGGGCGGGGTCGTTCTGGGGGAAATAAACCGGGTCGAAGTCCGCCAAAACCTGGCTCAAGCCGTCCCGGGAGGCCTTTTCCAAAACCTCGGGCACCTTCAGGTATTGGTCCGGCCCCACCACCAAGTCCAGGTGCGGCGCCCGCTCGAGCAATTTTTCTTTATAGCTGGTGGCCATGCAGCCCAAGACGCCCACCACCCGCCCGTCCCGGCCTCTTTTCCAATCCCCCAACTCCCCCAAGCGGGAAAAAACCTTGTCCTCGGCGTGCTGGCGGATGGAGCAGGTGTTGAAGAGGATGACGTCGGCTTCCCCCGCGTCCTCCGTCATCAAAAAACGCTTCTGGCGCAACAGGGAGGCCACATGGTCCGATTCCAGCACGTTGGACTGGCACCCGAAGGTTTCCAGGAAGACTTTTTTTGGCGGGGGTTCAGTCAGGCTCGGTTCCACAAAATTCCTTAAAACAGATTCGAATCACACCACTTTGACCACGAAGCTCACGAAGTACACGAAGTTAGGATGAAAACAAAATTGCTCGTTTTGCCGCGCTTCGTGAACTTAGTGAACTTCGTGGTTCAATCCATATTTTATAAAGAGGCTGATTTTAGCAGGGGAAGGGGCTTTCGGCTAGGGCCGGGCGCCCTTGAGGATGATGAAGAAAGCCACTCCCAGGGCGAACAAAAGCACCAGGCCCCGCAGGACCCAAGCGGTCTTGCGGGGGTTGATCCGGTAGGGCGTGAAGGGCCGGCCCGCGGGCGAAACCCCGCCCTCCAGGCGGAAAACCTCGCCGTCCTCGTCATAAACCAGGGGCAGGCTGGCGCCGCAGGCCCCGCAAATGCGGTTCTCGACGACGTTGAAGGCCCCACAACGCAGGCACTCCACGTCCAGGTTCTTGCGCACGGGCGGCGGCGGAAGGAGCTCGGCCAAGGGCTATTTGAGCCCGGAGAGCTTGTTGATGATGATGCCGATGCGCCGGGCTTCCTCGGACATCTTCTTTTGGGTCAGGGCGTTTTGGAAGGCCTTGTAGGCGTTGATGGTTTCGGCCTTCTTGCCCAGCTTCAGGTAAAGCTCGGCCTTCTTCTTGAGGATGTCCAGTTGGTCCGGCTCATAAGCCAGGATCTGGTCGAAAAGGCCCAAGACCGCGTCGATCCGGTTTTCCTTGAGCGCGGCGGCGGCCTGTTTGAGGTAAATCTGGGTGGCGTCGGCTTTGCGGCCCACCTGGATGAGGATCCGGGCCAAGCGCCCCTGCAGGGGCTGGTCCTCGGGATGGCGCTCGGCCAGGAAGGCGGCGTGGGCCAGGGCGGCGTTCCAATCCTTCAAGGCCTCCTCGACGGACAAGAGCTGCGACACCAAATCCTCGTCCTCGGGGGCCTCGGCCAGCAAAAGGTCGAATTCCTTCTTGGCCTCGGCGAAGAGGCGCGACTCGGACAGGATCTTGGCGTGCAGCAGCCTCAGGCCCTGGTGGCCCGCCGCGATGGCTTTTTCCACCGCCGTCTTGGCCTCCTCCAAATGGCCCGCCCCATAGGCCACGCGGCTCAGGCGGTCGTAGGTGCGCAGCAGGGTGTCCTGGTCGCCCTTGCGGTCCGCCAGTTCCCCCAGCAGCTTCAGGGTGTCGTAGCCTTCCGGGTCCATCTCGGCCATCTGGTCGGCCATGGCCTGGGCCTTGTCCAGGCGCCCGGCTTCCAGGTGGATGTCGGCGATGGCCCGCAGTTGGTCCAGGGCCTCGGTGATTTGGGCGCCTTCCAGGTAGAGGGCCGCCAGTTTCTCCCGGTAGGAGAAGTTGAGGGGCTCGGCCTCGATCAGCTTGAGGTAATAGGCGGCGGCTTCCTCCGGATTGCCCTCGGCGGCCATGCGGTCCGCCTCCAGGGTCTTGGTGACCGACTCGAAGACATGGCGGCGCTTGAGGTCCAGGAGGCCGGGGTCCAGTTTTTGGATCTTCTTCTCGATGGAGGAGACTTTGGCGAAATTGCCCTGCTTGGAATAGAGGGCCCGGGCCGTCATGTAAGCGTCGAAGGAATCCGCGTCGTCCCGCTTCTTGGCGTAGGCGTCGCCCATCATGTTATGGACATGGGCGTCCTCCGGGT
>DATKNU010000247.1:0-6296 GCA_035541195.1 bacterium | reverse complement strand
GGCGGCATCGCGGCGGCCCTGGCCACGGTGGATTCCCGGGACTCCTGGAAACAGCATTTCTGCGATACGCTCATCGGCGGTAATTTCGGCAACCACTGGAAGATGGCGGAGATCCACGCCAAACAGGCGCCCGACCGGGTGCGGGAACTGGAAACCTGGGGCGCGGTGTTTGACCGCACCACCGACGGCAAGGGCAACATCAACGTGCGCCATTTCGGCGGCCATACCTACAAGCGCCTGGCCCACGTGGGCGACCGCACGGGGCTGGAACTGATCCGCACCCTGCAGGACAAGGGCGTGCACAGCGGCATCGACGTGCACATGGAATGCACCATCTACTCCTTGCTTAAGGACGGCGAGAAGATCGCCGGGGCCTACGGCTATTTCCGCGAGACCGGCCGCCCCGTGCTCTTCAAGGCCAAGGCCGTCATCGTCTCCACTGGGGGCATCGGCAAGCTTTACTCGGTCAACTCCAATTCCTGGGAATGCACGGGCGACGGCTTCGCCCTGGCCTACCTGGCGGGGGCCGAATTGGCCGACATGGAATATGTGCAGTTCCACCCGACCGGCATGGTCTGGCCCGCTTCCGTGAAGGGCCTGCTCATCACTGAGGGCGTGCGGGGCGAGGGCGGTGTGCTCAAGAACAACAAGGGCGAGCGCTTCATGTTCAAGTACATCCCGCCCAAGTACCGGGGCAAGTACGCCGAGACCGAGGAAGAGGCCAATGCCTGGTTCCAAAAGGTCGTGGTGGAGGGCCAAAAGGAAGAGACCGTCAAGGAACGCAAACCCCCCGAACTCATGAGCCGCGACGTGGTGGCCCGGGCCCTCTGGACCGAGATTCAGGAAGGCCGGGGCGGGGAACATGGCGGCGTGTACCTGGACATCGCCTCGAGGCGTAGCCCGGAGGACATCAAAAAGAAGCTCCCCTCCATGTACCACCAGTTCAAGCAATTGGCGGACGTGGACATCACCAAGGTTCCCATGGAAATCGCCCCCACCTGCCATTACATGATGGGCGGCGTGAAGGTGGATCCCGAGACCCAAGCCTCCACCGTGCCGGGCCTTTTCGCCGCCGGGGAATGCTCCGCGGGCATGCACGGCTCCAACCGCCTGGGCGGCAATTCCTTATCCGACTTGGTGGTGTTCGGCAAGCTGGCCGGCGAGCACGCCGCCGCCTACGCCAAGAAGGCCCCCGCGCCCAAGATTGACGAGTCGGTGTTGGCTGGATTGAATAAGGAAATGAACGCCCCCTTTGACCACCAAGGCGGGGAAGTGTCCTACGCCATCCTGGCGGACCTCCAGAAAGCCATGGAAAAGGGCGCGGGCATGTACCGCGAGGAATCCTTGCTGGAAGGCTGCCTGAAGGACCTGGCGTCCTTGAAGGAGCGCCTGAAGAAGGTTTCCACCGAGGGCAACCGGCTCTTCAACCCGGGTTGGCACGTGGCGCTGGACCTTCGCAACATGCTCATCGTGGGCGAGGCTTTGGCCCGCGCCGCCAAGGAACGCAAGGAATCCCGCGGGGGCCATACCCGCACGGACTACACGACCTACTCGAAGGATTTCGCCAAGAAGCGCGTGGTCGTGCGCCAAAAGGGCGGGCAGATGGAAGTCGTCCAGGAAGACCTGCCCCAGGTGCCCGCGGAGCTGGAGGCCGAACTGGTGAAGGAAGGTTTCTTAAAACCGGAGATTTTAAAGCAACTTCGGGGAGAGATGGCCGCTCATTAAGCAGTAAGCCAAAACCCTCGCCCCTTGCGGGAGAGGGCAGGGTGAGGGGTATCCGTTAATCCGATCACCCGCATCCCGACCTTCTCCCCTCAAGGGAGAAGTCAAAGTCGAAAAGCAAATCCCAGGTGAGGGGTCACCTGGCGTAACGGCGGGGCTTCAAGCGGGGGGATGTCGAACAGGTTTGATTCATAAGGAGCAGGGGCCATGTCCAAAGTCCAATTGAGGGTTTACCGCGGCAACGCCGAGGGCGGCCAATTGAAGGATTACGAGGTCGAGGTCGACGAGGGCATGGTGGTCTTGGACGCCATCCACCGCCTGCAGGCCACCCAAGCCTCGGACTTGGCCTGCCGCTGGAACTGCAAGGCCGGAAAATGCGGCTCCTGTTCCGCCGAGATCAACGGCAAGCCCCGGCTCATGTGCATGACGCGCCTCAACGAGCTGCCCGAGGGCCAACCCATCACGGTCACCCCCATGAAGACCTTCCCCCTGATGAAGGACTTGGCCACCGACGTTTCCTGGAACTACAAGGTCAACCAAACCATCCCGCCCTTCACGCCCAAAGAGGGCGCGGATTGGCATTGGGAACAGGAAGACGTGGACCGGGTGCAGGAATTCCGCAAGTGCATCGAGTGCTTCCTCTGCCAGAACACCTGCCATGTGCTGCGCGACCACGACAAGAAGGAAGCTTTCGCCGGGCCCCGCTTCTTCGCCCGCATCGCCTCGCTGGAGATGCACCCCATCGACGGCCTGGACCGCACGGGATTGCTCAAGGGACAACATGGGCTGGGCTATTGCAACATCACCAAGTGCTGCACGGAAG
The DNA here is from genome assembly GCA_035541195.1 of bacterium. Classification (GTDB taxonomy): domain Bacteria; phylum Oederibacteriota; class Muellerivitia; order Muellerivitales; family Muellerivitaceae; genus Muellerivita. The sequence continues at coordinate 3,751 of DATKNU010000247.1, read as the reverse complement.
TCTGCCCCGAGTCCATCCACATCACGGACAACGCCATCATCCCCTTGAAGGAGCGCGTGGTGGACAAGTATTACGACCCGATCAAGATGCTCTGGAACAAGGTGACGGGAAAGTAAGAAGACAGCCCTTTTCCTTGAGGGACAAGGGGCAAGGGCGGGAAGGCAGCCGCTCAGCCGTCTTCTTTGCGGCCTTGGAAATACTTGAGAGCCCATCGGCGCAGGTCCTCCCGATGGGGGGCGAAGCTCCAAAGTCCGGTTTCAGTCAGGCAGAGGTCCTTCTCGGGATCAAAGCCCAAGGCCGCCAGCTCCGAGGCGCGGCTCAGGTATTGGCGGTTTTGGATCTCCCCGTGCCAGAGGTGCAGGGCCCTTCCTTCCACATATCCAATCTTTGATCCGACGGCCGAGTGGATCTTCTCGCACCAGGGGATGACGTGGGCTTCCTGGGCGGCGTTCCCGCCGGTCGATTTTTTCAGGCAGGGCGAATCCCAATCGCCGCCGAAGGCGTGGGCCATGACCTCGTCCGCGCCCCCGCCCACGAAGCGGTCGTAAAAACCGTGCCGCTCGAAAATATCCCGCCGGGCCGTCCAGGCGAATCCGGTGTGCCCGTGGGCCTCAAAATTCCCCGACCGCAAGGCGTCCGGGTCCCTCGCATAAACCGCCCCCAATCCCGAATAGTCGAAAGGCTCGGATTCCGGGGAAAGCATGGTGACCGTCTCGAAAGGCTGGACGACGGCGAAATCCTCCAAAAGGCGGGAAGCTTGGACGGCCCAAAGGGGGTTCTCGAATAGGATGTCGTTGTCGACCCAGGCGATCTTGGTGAAACGCCCCGGGATTTGGCCCAGGGCCAAGTTCAAGAGCCTTTCCTTCTGCCAAAGCACGTCGTTCCCCCGGATCCGGTGAAGCTGGTCGGAGTCGGGCAGTTGGAAGGATTGGTCCTGGAAGGCGCATTCCACCATCAGCCAATGCATCCCGGACCGGTTGAGCTGGTCGGTGAAGACGCGGGCGTTTTCGAGGCGGGTCTTGAAATGGTGGGGGTTGTAATAAGTGGAAAGGATGAAAAGATCGTCCGCCGGGGCATAAGCGGGGAGCGAAAGTGGGTTTTTCACGGGGCTGTCCTCAATCAAAAGCGGCGCATGAAGGGGCATTTTATTGGATTTCAGGGCCCCTGCCCAGTGAAAGCGGCGGAGGCCCGGCCATCCGCGGGACAAGACTCCGGCCTTTTAACGCCCCTTGGTTTTAGCCGTAACCCGCGGGAAACATCCGCCCTCCATAGTTCCGGCTCCGTCATCCCAATTTCGGAGGCTTTCGTGGAATTATTCGGGCAGACCTTATCACTGGGACATATCCTTTTCCTTTTGCTGGCCTTGGGACTGGCCCTTTCCTTTGAGTTCGTCAACGGCTTTCATGACACGGCCAACGCCGTGGCGACCGTCATTTATACCAAGACCTTGAAGCCCTGGGTGGCCGTGGTCTGGTCGGGGCTTTGGAACCTCACGGGGGTCCTCACCTCCACCGGCATGGTGGCTTTCGGCGTCATCGCCTTGCTTCCCGTGGAATTAGTCATCCACGTGGGCTCGGCCCCCGGCTTCGCCATGGTCTTCTCCCTGCTCCTTTCCGCCATCCTGTGGAACGTGGGCACTTGGTATTTGGGCCTTCCGGCCTCCAGCTCCCACACGCTCTTTGGCGCCATCATGGGGGTGGGGTTGGCCAACGCCCTGATGTCCCCCGGGCACGCTTTCGGCCAAGGCGTCAATTGGGCCAAAGCCCAGGATATCGGGTTGGCCTTATTGGTCTCGCCGCTCATCGGCTTCTGCGTTTCAGGCTTGCTGCTGCTGATTTCCAAGGCGCTCATCAAGAATAAGGCGCTCTATGAGGCCCCCAAGGGCGACAAGGCGCCGCCCTTCTGGATCCGCGCCCTGTTGGTGCTGACCTGCACGGGGGTTAGCTTCGCCCACGGTTCCAACGACGGCCAAAAGGGCATGGGGCTCATCATGCTGATCCTCATCGGCATCGTGCCGGCCACTTTCGCGCTGGACCTTTCCACCGGCGCCCAAGCCTTGAGCGACTTGACCGCCACCACCCAGACCCTTTCCTTCCAAATGGACAAGCATTCGCCCGGCGCCGCCATGGCCGCGGGGGAGATCGCCGAACAGCACATCTCGGATTACCTCAAGCCCGGGGCCAAGGCCGACGCCGACACCTTCGCGGCGGTGGGCACCAAGTGCCGGGAGATTTCCCAGGAACTCAACGGCCATCAATCCTTGAATGAACTGGCTCCCGACGAACGCCGGGCCCTGCGCAACAACCTTTACCTGGTGTCGGAAGCCTTGGGCAAGGCGGGCAAGCAGAACCTCTTGACCGACCCCAATGAGAAAAAAGCCGCCGGCGACCTGAAGAAGCACATGGACAAGCTCACCAAGTTCATCCCGGTTTGGGTCAAGGTGGCGGTGGCCTTGGCGCTGGGCTTTGGCACCATGATCGGTTGGAAACGCATCGTGGTGACCGTGGGGGAGAAGATCGGCAAGTCGCACCTCACCTACGCGCAGGGCGCGTCCGCGGAATTGGTGACCTTCGCCACCATCGAGGCGGCGGACATCTTTGGCCTTCCCGCCAGCACGACCCACGTGCTGTCGTCCGGCATCGCGGGCACCATGGCGGCCAACCGGTCGGGCCTCCAGGCGGCCACGCTGCGCAACATCCTTTTGGCCTGGGTCTTGACGCTGCCGGCCTGCATGCTTTTGGGCGCGGCCACCTTTGCCTTCACGCTGAACGTGGTCTTTCATCTTTTTGGGATTAAATAACGAGGCCCGACATCCTAGGATGTCGTATGACTTCGGGCCGAAGCCCCGGCGGCCAATGGGCTTCGCCCATGCCGGGAACAAGCCTTGAAAAAAACCACCCGAAAAGCCCATCCGGTCCCCGGTGTTTGGGGCCGGCTGGTGGGGTTCATGGTTTTCCTGGAACAAATCCCCTATGGGGCGAGCCGGCTGTCCGAAAAAAGGGCCGCCCGGGGCGTCCTGGTGGCGGGAACCTTGGTCATGGCTTTGGGGGCCGCGCTTTTCACCGTGGGTTGGTGGGCCCGCCTAACACCCTTGGTGGAAACCGCCTTCATCATCGCCCTCGTGGGATGGATGATGGTGATCCTGGGATTCGCTTTTGGGTTCGTGGGATGGGCCGCCCATAAGGTCCCCGCCCTGAAAAGACAGGCGCCCAAAAGCCGCTGATTTTAATCCTTTTCAGCCCTTGCTTGGGCAATCCTTGAACCTTTTTTGAACCCGGGGAAGCCGTGTTAAGATGACTGCCGTCCCCATCCTTCTCACCCGGAAGGCGGTCTTATGGCGCCCGATATTTCCCCCGACAAGCTCCTTTTTTCCCAAGTCCGCGGCCTTTTAAAGTCCGTGACCGGCGGCAAGGATTTTCCCTCCGAGCTCATGATCCTCAAGTCGGTCCTCGAGGAAACCCGGGAGGGCATCATCGTGGCCGGCGGGGACGGCCGGTTCCTCTACATGAACGCGGCCATGCGCCGGATCCATGGGCAGGAGGATTTTTCGGGCCTGGATCCATTGAAATGGGCCGAAACTTTCGGCCTCTACAAGATGGACGGCGCTTCCCTCTATGACTCCAAGGACCTTCCCCTGGCCCGGGTCTTGCGCGGCGAGACCGTCGAGGATCAAAAGCTTTTCGTGCGCAACCCCCAAACCCCCCAAGGCGCGCTTTTAAGCGCCCGGGGCCTGCCCTTGAAGGATGAAAAG
>DATKNU010000246.1:0-16389 GCA_035541195.1 bacterium | reverse complement strand
CATCGCAAAGGATGGCCCAGGGAATATTGAAGCCATTTATGAGCCGCAAATAGTGGTAAAAGGAGTCCTTGCTTCCGACTGAAATCAATACGATATTTCTATCATCCAAAGTATTCTTGAACCGATCCCGAAACCATTTCGGCAAAGCCGCCGCCTCGGTTTCGCCTTCCACGAGAATGACCGCTTTCGAAAAAAGCGAACTTATCGTCGCTTTTGTCCTGCTCACAATTTCAATGGTTTTGGAATCCATTTTCTCCGGGCAGAAATAACGAACAGTCGTCTTTTTTTCAGCATCAAATTCTAGCCGTGAAATTTTTTGAATGTCATCCAATCCAGCAATATATGGAGAATGGGTGCTAATGAACACCTGAGCTTCGGTGTTTTTTTGAAATTTCTTCGAGAACAAATTTTGCCGTGTCGGATGAACATTGGCCACTGGCTCATCGAGAAGAAATATATTCCCCCGAGCTTCCATCAAACAGGCAAAATAAAGCGCTTCCCACGTCCCAGCACCACTGTATCTCAGTGGAAATTCATGTCCATCCTTAATCACCTGTAAATGCACCGCCAGGGTAATATCCCGTTTATCCTCGCTGGCCCTCTCTTGGCCAGCACTTGCAAGAATACCTTCCACGCTACCAGACCGCGGTAGCTGAATCGGACTGGATTGGTGCTTTGCCGTGATATCAAAGTCCAAGCCTTCTGTGAGATCCTTAAAATTACTATTTATCCTCTTAAAGCGAGCTCGCTCCTCGAATGATCCGTTCTTCATCTTGTTCAAGACATAGGCAATGTTTTCACTATGGATTATTCCTTGTTCATTCTCGTCATCTATTTCTTTTGAAGTAAATATCGATTTTGGAAGTTCTCGAATGTTATCTGTAAACACAAAGGCGTTCTTCAGTAGCCAACCGAATAGGTTTCTTGAGCTATAGCCGTGCAATTGATTGGAATGCCCCATTAGGTTTTTAAAGATCGTTACCGACTTCATATTGTTATGGTTTGATTGGATTGAAAGATTTAAAGCCATTCGGTTTTTTTCTTCGAATTGGATACTTGTAGTTATTTGTTCGAGATTCGCACGTTGAAGTTTTTCCTCCTTGAAGTTGACCTTAATAAAGTCAATAAATTTTTCTCGGATACTTGGAAGGAGGCCCTTACCATCGGAAGTATCAAGAATGTAACTAGAGTAGTTGCCTTCTATCAGACACAAAAACGTCTTCGAACCATATCGAATGTTCCAATTGCGATTGTAAAAATCATAGACCGCTTTGAGTTCGCCTTCAAAAAATTCTTTCATATCTTCCTCGATTAAGAAGGTCAAAACCTTTTCATCGTCTACCGAGTCAAAGGGGATATTTTTGTTGGATAGAGTGTTGATAAGGCTGGCACGAAAGAACGCAAGAATCACCTCTCGCTCAAATTTTTCAAACTCAACCTTCATCGAAATGGTGATTGGTTCTTTTTGATTTCCGAGATGAGCGAAGTCATTGATTCCATTTACAATTTCGGAGGAGCTTCTGTCATTGAACAAATCTGCAAATAAGCGAAAAGCGTTAAAAAAATTAGTTTTTCCACTTCCATTCGGCCCAACAAGAATGTTGAGATTAGGATCGATTCTGTCCCATTCAAAATCTTCAAAGGACATAAAGTTCTTAATTTTTATACTTTTGACCCTCATAAACCAATTCTCCTATATCCGTCCCGAAAGTATTTTCAGTGGTTTTTTAAACCATATTCTGATTTTATCTCAAAATGGTTCCAGGTTATTCATTTTAGACATTATTTGGTTTGTAGTTATCCCATAGAAAATTCGGCGCGTTCGAAGGCATCAAAGCCGTTTCCATCTCTTGTCTTATTTCCGGATATTTGCCTCCTTGGACAAGCATATATTCGGTTACTGCGGTGCCATTCTTATCCACGATTTCTGAGAATCGTTTGCTCAATGCTAAAGACATAAACTTTTGGTGCCTATCGAGAAATTTTACAGCATCATCCGGAACATGGAATTTAGTATTTCTGTGCTCTTTAAGAATATGCATTTCTTTAGGCGTAATATCAAATCCGCCGGCTATCCATCCCTCAGGATCATATTTCTTAATCGCAGAAACCAATTCGTAAAATAATCCAAACATATAATCGCCGAGTGCGTGTTTAATATCTTCATTCTTGGATTCATTTCTGAGCAGTTTAACGAGATCCCAATTGATGAATTTACGGGCAAGAAAATAAACCAATTGTTCATGAGTGCATTTGGGAGTTTCAATATTTGGATTATAAGTATCCTTATAGACGTTAAATGTTTCCATGATTCTTTGATACTCAAGCGGACTAGGATTTTCCATCTCGGACAATAATTGCTTCAGTTGTTCAATTTTCTCTTTTAACATTTTATCGGTACTCCTTAAATGAGCTTGTCGCTTTCAGCCCCTAAAGGCGCGGCGCTTTCAACCTCTTGACCTTATAACGCATTCCATGAGAAAAATGACCGTCGCTGAATCCCTTGCGTTAAAGGAACCCATCATGCCGACCATCAATCCCTACATCAACTTCAACGGGAACGCCCAAGAAGCCTTCACCTTTTACAAATCGGTCTTTGGCGGGGAGTTCTCCAAGATCATCCGCTTCAAAGACCTGTCCTTCCCCGGATTCAAGGTGTCCGAAAAGGACGCGGATAAAATCATGCACATCGCCTTGCCCATCGGGCCGAACACCTTGATCGCCAACGACGTGCCTGAAAGCATGGGGCGGGTGAACGAAAACGAGAACAGGTCCAAAATCGCCGTCAGCGCGGGAAGCAAGGAAGAAGCGGATAAAATATTCAACGGGCTGTCAAAGGGCGGACAAGTGGAGATGCCCATCGCCGACAGCCCTTGGGGCACTTATTTCGCGATGTTCCGGGACAAGTACGGGATTGAGTGGACCGTGGAGTTTGATCCCAAGAAATAGCGCCGCGAACCGCGCCGTCCCTTTTCGCCCGCAATCCCTTTAGCGGTTCACCGAGCCCATGTCCGCGTAGCGGGGGCCCGCGGCCGCGCCGACCGGGAAGGCGTCGTTGAGCCGCTGGAGGTCCGCCGCCGTCAGTTCCAGCGAAACCGCCCCCACATTTTCCTCTAGCCTCGCGCGCTTCTTGGTGCCTGGGATGGGCACGATGTCCTTCCCCTGGGCCAAGATCCAAGCCAACGCCACCTGGGCGGGCGCGGCCTTCTTCTCGGCGGCCAAGGCCTTCACTTCCTCGGCCAGCTTCAGGTTTTGCCCGAAATTGGCTTCATAAAAGCGGGGGTTGTGCTTGCGCCAGTCGTCCTGCGGCAGGTCCGCGAGGCTCTTAAAAGAACCCGTCAAAAAACCCCGGCCCAAGGGGCTGTAGGGCACGAAACCGATGCCCAGTTCCCTTAAAGTCGGCAGGATTTCCGCTTCCGGTTCCCGGGACCAAAGCGAATATTCGGTTTGGAGCGCCGTGATGGGATGCACCGCGTGGGCCCGGCGGATCGTGGCGGGCGCCGCCTCGGAAAGCCCCAAGTATTTCACCTTGCCTTCCTTCACGAGTTTGGCCATGGCGCCAACCGTCTCCTCGATGGGCGTGGCCGGGTCCACCCGGTGCTGGTAATAAAGGTCGATATGGTCGGTCTTGAGCCGGCGCAGGGAATCCTCGCAACACTTGGCCACATAGTCGGGCTTGCCGTTCACGCCGAGGAATTTGCCGTCGGCCGACCTTTGATTGCCGAATTTGGTGGCCAGGACCACTTGGGCGCGCTTGCCCGAAAGGGCCTTGGCCAGAAGTTCCTCGTTGGTGAAGGGCCCATACATGTCGGCCGTGTCGAAGAAATCCACCCCCAGCTCCAAGGCGCGGTGGAGGGTGGCGATGGATTCGGCCTCGTCCCGGCCGCCGTAGAAATCCGACATGCCCATGCAGCCCAGCCCCAGGCGGGAAACCCTCAAACCCTGCTTGCCCAACGCGACCTTTTCCATGACGCCCTCCCAAGTGAATAAGGTCCCCATTGTCCGGCGCCGGACTTTGTGAAATCAATCCCCGTCCCTCCCAAACGTAACCCGCTCGTAACGAAAACGTGACTTGTCTCCCCTCCTCCAAGCCTAGGGTAAGCCATCTCTCCCGACGAGGAGCCTTCTTGCGCGTCGCTTATTTCACCGAAAGCCTGCCCCCCCTGACCGACGGCGTGGCCCGCACCTATACGCGCCTCGCCGAAACCCTGAACCAACGCAAGATCGACTTCCGGTTTTTCGCCCCCGTGCGGCCCGGGGAATCCGATCCCTGGCGCCAAAGGACCAAGCGCCTGCCCTCCGTCCCCTTCCCGCTTTACGATTACTACCGGGTCAGCATCCCCTATTTCCAGGGCCTCACCGAAGACCTGGATCTTTTTAAGCCCGAGATCATCCAGGTGGCCGCGCCCACGCCGGCGGGCTTTTTCGCCCAAGACTACGCCAAGCGCCGGGGCATCCCCACGGTGGCCAGCTACCACACCCACTTCGTGGATTATTTCCCCTACTACGGTTTTAAATCCGCCATGGCCTGGGGCTGGAACTACATGCGCTGGTTCTACAACCGAAGCCTCGCCACCTACGCCCCCTCGCCCAGCACCCAGCGGGAACTGAACCAAAGGGGGTTCCAAAATGTGCGCCTCTGGCCCCGGGGCATCAACAGCCAAAAATTCGCCCCGCGTTTCCGAAGCCAATCCCTCAGGCGCCGCTGCAAGGCCGGCAAGGGCCCCTTGCTTTTATTCGTGGGCCGCATGGTGGGTGAAAAGGACCTGGAGGACCTGGCCCAGGCCGCCGAAGGGCTTCGCCAAAAGGGCCACCAATTCCGCCTGGCTTTCGCGGGCGACGGCCCCCTGAAGGAACCCCTGCGAAAGCGCCTGCCGCAGGATTACTTCACGGGTTTCATCCAGGGCAAGGCCCTGGCCGAGCTTTACGCCTCGGCGGATTTCTTCGTCTTCCCCTCCACCACCGAGACCTTCGGCAACGTGGTGCTGGAAGCCTTCGCCTCGGGCCTGCCGGTGGTGGGCGCCAACCAGGGCGGCTCGTCGGACCTGGTGCGCCATAACGAGAACGGATTTTTGGCCCGCCCCAAGGACGCCCCGGATTTTGCCCGCCAAATGAGGAAGCTCCTGGAAAGCCCCGCCACCTTGCGCCGGCTGAGGGCCGGGGCCCTTAAAACCGCCAAAGCCTATGACTGGGATTCCATCAATGGCCGCCTTATTGAGGATTACGGCCGCTTCATCCAGGAGTCCCGAACCCTGGCCTTGGCCCCTGCCGCCCACGCCAAAAAGGGCCCCAGCCGCCTTCCCCAAAGCGCCTGACCCTCCCTTCGGGACTTTTGCACGGATTGTGTCAAAATTACCCACCTACCCCGCATCCTTTAAATTTGGCCCTTAGTTTTCCGGGCTTTTTTTGAGAAAATGGCGTGCCTTCATTTCAAGACATTTGGTGACAAAGGGTCTCCCGTGATCCGCCTCTTGAAAAAGCAAAATCCCAACTTGGTCAGCCTGAGTTTGGTCTTGGCCATCGCCGCGCTCCTGGGCACCAGCCTGCTTTCCTATACCACCATGCGGCACATCGACACCAAGACCGACTGGGTGGAGCATTCCTACCAGGTCCTGGAATTGCTCCAGACCCTGCGCTCCGACATCCGCAACACCGACAACCCCCTGCAGGCCTACCTCTTGACCCACCATTCGGACTACAAGGGCGTCTACGAGGCCGAGAAAAAAATGGCGCTCCTCGATTTCGACGAAGTGGCCCGGCTGACCGCCGACAGCGACATCCAGAAAAATTACCTGGGCGTGCTCCATCCCCTCCTGTTGGCCGAGCTCAACGCCATGGAAAAATCCGCCCAACTGGCCGAGGCCTCCCAAACCCAGGAACTGCTCAGGTTCCTCCAGGTCCAGAACGCCAAGGACCTGGAGCACAAGATCGAAAGCTGCCTGTCAGACATGGAAATCGCCGAGCGCCAATTGCTGCAAAAAAGGACCCAGGAAGTGGACGGGGGCATCCGCCGGTCCTACGCGCTCATCTGCGGCAGCGGCCTCTTGACCGCCTTCTTCTGCCTGATGGCGGCCTTCTTCGTCAACCGGCAGATGCGCCAAAGGGACCAGGCCGCCCGACTCCTGGAATCCAGCGAGGAACGCTTCCGGGCCCTGGCGGAGTCCGCCACCGACGCCTTCATCACCATCGACGCCAAGGGCCGCATCGTCAGCGCCAACCCCGCCAGCGAGATCCTGTTCGGCTACGACCCCCGGGAAATGGAGGGCCTGCCCTTGAGCGTGACCTTCCCCAAGCGGTTCCAGGAGCAATATGGGGACAAGTCCCTGGAAAGCTTCCTGGGGCTCGCCGGCCCCGAGCAAGGCACCCGCTCGGTCGAGCTTTTCGCCCGCCGCAAGGACCAGAGCGAGTTCCCCGTGGAAGTCTCGGTGGCGTCCTGGCACACCCGGGAAGGCGACTTCCACACCGTCTTCGCCCGCGACATCACCGAGCGCAAGTTCTTCACCAAGATGCTGCTCAAGAACGAGCACCGGCTCTTCCAGTTCCTGGAGGCCATCCCGGTGGGCATCTTCGTCACCGACCATACGGGCAAGCCCTATTACGCCAACCACGCCGCCAAGACGCTTTTGGGCAAGCCCCTGGACACCCGGGCGAACCTCGAGAAGCTACCCGAAATCTACCAGGCCTACTTGGCCGACAGCGACCAGCTTTACCCCGCCCAGCGCATGCCCATGACCCGGGCGCTTTTCGGCGAGCGCACCATCGTGGATGACATGGAAATCCGCCGGTCGGACCGGGTGGTGCCCGTGCAGGTCTGGGGGGTGCCCATCCTGGACGAGGCGGACCGGGTCAAATACGGCGTGGGCGTCTTCTTGGACATCACCGAACGCAAGCAAACCATGCGGGCCCTGCAGGAACGCGAGGAGTTCTTCCGCACGCTGTTCGAGGAAAGCCCCATCGGCATGACCTTGGTCTTCTCGGACTGGCGCATGCTCAACGTGAACCAGGCCCTCTGCGACATGCTGGGCTACGCCAAGAGCGAGCTCATGGCCCTGGACCCCAAGGACTGCACCCACCCGGACGACCTGGAAATCGACGTGGCGCTCTCCAAAAAGCTCTTCGACAAGATCATCCCCAAATACCAGATCGAGAAGCGCTACTTCACCAAGGACAAGCGCACCATCTGGTGCAAGGTTTCCGCCTCCCTCATCCGGGACGTCAACGACAACCCCCTCTTCCGCCTGGCCATGATCGAGAACATCACCGAGCAAAAAGAGGCCGAGCTGGCCCTGAAGGAAAGCGAGAAGCGGTTCCGCCGCATTTTCGAGCAAAGCGCCATCGGCATGGTCTTCGGGTCCCTGGAGGGGGTCATCATGGACGCCAACCAGGCCTATTGCGATATGCTGGGCTACGCCAAAACCGAGCTGGTGGGCCGCCCCTTCGCGGACTTCACCCACCCGGAGGACGTGCACATGACCGACGAATTGGCCAAGGCGGCGCCCGGGGGCCAAACCCGCTTCCGGTTCGAGAAACGCTACCTCGCCAAGGGGGGCAAGGTCATTTGGGCCAGCTTGACCACCCTCATCGTCCAAAACAGCAAGGGCCAGCCCCTGCACATCCTCACCATGGCCGAGGACATCACCGACCGGCGGGAAACCGAGCAGGCCCTCAAGCAAAGCCAGGAACAAAACCGCCTGCTCTTGGACTCCGCGGGCGAGGGCATCTACGGCATCGACCCCGAGGGGCACTGCACCTTCTGCAACCCGGCGGCGCTGGAGATGCTGGGCTATAAGCAGTTGGCCGACGTGCTGGGGAAAAACATGCATTACCTGATCCACTCCCAAAAGCCGGACGGAAGCCCCTACCCGCTCCAGGATTGCCCGGTCTTCAAGTCCTTCCAGGCGGGCACGGGTTGCCACATCTCGGACGAATCCTTCCAGCGCGCCGACGGGACCGCCTTCCCGGTGGAATACCGTTCCTACCCCATGAAGCGCTCGGGAACCGTGGTGGGCGCGGTCATCACCTTCACGGACATCACCCAGCGCAAACAGGTGGACGACATGAAGCGCGACCTCATCTCGGTGGTGTCCCACCAATTGAAGACCCCCGTGGCCGAGATCAACGGCTACGTGGAAAACCTGCTGGAAGGCCTGGCCGGTCCCCTGGCGCCCAAGCAGCGGGAATACCTGGCGGACATGCGGGAAATCGGCATGGAGAACTACCGGCTCATTTCGGACCTTCTGAGCCTCTCCAAGATCGAGCGGGGCATCATCAGCGTGGATCCCCAACCGGTGCCGTTGGACCTTTTGGTGGAGCTTTCCATCCGGGACTACACCTCCATGATCCAGCGCAAGGGCCTGGACCTGACCCTTCAAAAGGGCCCCCCAGACGTCACCGTGCTGGCGGACCGGGACAAGACGGTGGAAACCCTGCGCAACATCCTCAACAACGCCATCAAATGCACGGACAAGGGCGGCATCACCATCGCCACCGGCGCCGAGAACGGTTTCGGCTGGATCGAGGTGACGGACACGGGCATCGGGATGAACGACGCCCTGTTGAGGAAGCTTTTCACCAAGGAAAGGGTCTTGGGCGCCGAGGCCTCCCGGGCCGGGGCCGGCCTGGGGCTTTACATCGCCAAAAGCTTTATGGAACTGCAAAAGGGGGATATTTCGGTAAAATCGCGCGAGGGCGCGGGCAGCTCGTTTACGCTAAAAATACCCAGGGCCAAAAAGGAGAATGAGGCATGAGCAAGGGCACCATTTTGATCGTGGAGGACCAGCAGGGCTTCCGGCGCATCTACCGGGACGTGTTGGAAAACGACGGTTACCAGGTTTTGGAGGCCGAGGACGGCGAGGCCGGTTGGACCGCCGCCAAGGACAAGAAGCCCGACCTGATCCTGCTGGACCTGGGGCTTCCCAAGATCGACGGCTTCGAGGTTTTAAAGCGCATCCGCGCCCACGACGCCACCAAGGGCATCCCCGTGATCATCTTCTCGGTCTTGGGCGAGCAAAAGGACGTCAACCGGGGCCTGGAACTGGGCGCCAACGACTACACGGTCAAGGGCTTCTACACCCCCCGCCAGATCCTGAGCAAGATCAAGGGGCTCATGTCCCAAATCGAGACCAAGGCCGCTTCCCCTTCCTACAAAATCCCCTTGCAGGAAAAGGCCCCGGACGCCGTGAAATTGGCCGAGGAGATCGGCCTGGCGGGCTACCGCTGTTCCCAATGCCAAACCGAGCTGTCCTTGGAACTGTTCCCGGACTTCATGCGCGGCCAGGGCCATTGGTTCACCGCCCACCTGGTCTGCCCCCAATGCGGCAAGGCTTACTGACAACCCCAAATCAATTTCAGGAGGCAGCAAGATGGACACGCCAGCCAACATTACGGACGGATCCCAGGAACCCAAACCGTCCACTTCCATTAAAAAAGGCACCATCCTCATCATCGAGGACCAAAGGGGCTTTCGGAAGGTCTACCGGGACGTCTTGATCGACGACGGCTACGAGGTTTTGGAAGCCACCAACGGCGAGGAAGGCTGGGAAATGATCATCGCCCGCTCCCCCAACCTCATCCTGCTGGACCTGGGGATTCCCGTGCTGGACGGTTTCCAGGTGCTGGAAAAAATCCGGCGCAGCAACCAGACCAAGGACATCCCCGTCATCATTTTTTCCGTGCTGGGCGAGCCCAAGGACGTCAAACGGGCGCTGGAAATGGGCGCCAACGACTACACGGTCAAGGGTTTCTACACCCCCCGCCAGATCCTGAGCAAGATCAAGAACCTCATCTCGCACGCGGGCGGAAAACCCGGCGTCAATTCCTACCGCATCCGCATCGAACAGGCCCACCCCTCGGCCCTGGCGCTGCAGGAGGATTTGGGGCTCGCCGGCGGCTTCCTCTGCCCGGAATGCTCATCCCCCCTGGAAGTCGAGTTTTTCCCCGATTATGCCCGGGCGGACGGCCATTGGTTCGCCTCCCGGCTGATCTGCGGCCAATGCAACAAGCCCTTTTGAGCCGCCCCAACTTTTCCTAGAGATCGGAGAAGGCCATGGCCAATGAATCCATCCGCCTGCTGCTCGTCGAGGACGACCCGGACGACTACGAACTCATCCGGCGCCAGATGACGCAGATCAAGAACTCCCGGTACGACGTGACTTGGGCCCCCAGCTATTCCACCGGCCTGGAGAAGCTTTCCCAGGAGTCCTACCACTTGATCCTTTTGGACTACCGCCTGGGCCCCCATACGGGGTTGGAATTCCTCGAGGAAGCCGACCGGCGCCGCTCCCCCGCGCCCGTGGTGTTCCTGACCGGCTTGGATGATTTCGAGACCGACGTGAAGACCATGCGGGCCGGGGCGGCCGATTTCATCTCCAAGAGCCGCCTGAACCCCCTTCTGCTGGAACGGACCATCCGCTACGCCCTGGAACGCTCCCGCGCCGCCCGGGACCTGAGGCGCTCCGAGGAAAACTTCCGCAGCCTCATCGAGCTTTTGCCCGAGGGGCTCATGGTCCATCGGGACAACCGGATCCTTTACGTGAACCCCACCCTGGTGCGCCTCTTGGGCTACGCCTCGCCGGACCAATTGATCGGCCGCTCGCCCCTGGAAATCCTGCATCCCGACCACCGGGAAGCGGCGGAAAAGCGCATCGACATGGTGGCCCAAGGCGAGGGCCACCAATACAATCCCCCGGCGGAACGCATCCTCCTGCGCAAGGGCGGCGACGCCCTGCACGCCGAAGCCGAGGGGCTTTCCATCATTTTCGAGGGTCAAAGGGCCGTCACCACCATCCTGCGCGACATCTCGGAAAAAAAGCGCAACGAGGAAGTCCTGCGCCGCAGCGAGAACCAATTCCGGGCGGTTTTCGACGGGGCCTTGGAAGCCATGCTCATCATCGACGACGGGGGACGCATCCTGGACGCCAACAAGTCCGCCTGTTCCCTGCTGGAGAAGGACAAGGAGGCCATCCTGGGGCTGCCCATCGAGGGTTTTTTCGAGTCCACCTTCGATTTCCAATGGGCCCGCAAGTCCTTCATGACCACCGGGCTTTTCAGCGGCAAGATCCGCCTGCGCAAGAGCCCCACGGAGAACCTGGACGCCGAGTTCACGGCCCGCGGCCACATCCTGCCCGGCCGCCACTTGGCGGTGTTCCGGGACGTCACCGAGCGCAACCGCCTGGAACGCCAGGCCTTCCTGAACGACAAACTGGCCACCGTGGGGACCCTGGCGGCGGGCATCGCCCATGAGATCAATAACCCCATGTCCTACGTGCTGGCCAACCTGGGATTCCTGAAGGGGAACCTGGAAATGCTCCAGTCCATCTCGGCGAGCCTGCGGGCCATCGCCACCGAGCCCGTGCGGGAAGCCAAGCTGGAAAAGTTGGAGAAATTCGTCTCCTCGCCCCATATCCCCCGGATCCTCTTCGAGGTCGAGGAGGAGATCACCCAGTCCATCGAGGGGTCCCAGCGCATCCGGGACATCGTGCTGGGGCTCAAGAGCTTCGCCCGGTTCGACGACGATGAAATGCACCCCGTGAAGCTCAACGAGTTGGCGGACGCCGCCATCAGCATCATTTCCCACGAGATCAAGTACCGGGCCCAATTGGAAAAGCACTATGACCCCGACCTCCCGCCCATGAGCGTCAACACGGGCAAGTTGCAGCAGGTCTTCGTGAACCTCCTGGTGAACGCCGCCCAGTCGATTGAACCTGGGCGGGTGGAGAAAAACCGCATCACCGTCACCACCCAAAAAGAGGGCTCGGCGGCGCGCATCAGCATCTCGGACACCGGGTCCGGCATCCCCAAGGACGTGCTGCCCAAGATCTTCAACCCCTTCTTCACCACCAAACCCGTGGGGTCGGGGACGGGCCTGGGGCTCTCCATTTGCCATGAGATCGTGCGAAGCCACGGCGGGGAGATCCGGGTGGAAAGCGAGGTGGGCCGGGGCACCACCTTCTCGGTGTACCTGCCCATCCGGGAAAACCTCCCGGCGCCCCCGGCCAAGTTGGAGGAACCCCGCCCGACCCGGCAGGCCCGCCTGCTCATCGTGGACGACGAGCCCACCAACCTGAAGGTCTTCAAGCGCATGGTGGAAAAAGACCACCAGGTCCAAACCGCCCTGGGCGGGCGGGAAGCCTTGAAAATACTGGAAAAGTCGCCCGGGGACTTGGACCTCATCGTCACCGACCTCAACATGCCCGACGTGAGCGGCATGGAACTTTACCGTTATGTGGCGGAAAAGACACCCCGACTGGCCGAACGGATGATCTTCATCACCGGGGGGGCCTTCACGGAGTCCTCCAAGGAATTCCTCAAGAAGGTCGACAATCCGAGGCTGGAGAAGCCTTTCGAAGCCCAGGAATTGCTGCGTTCCATCCATGACTTGATGGAAACCCCCGAAAAATAAAAAGCGACGACGCGCTTGGCAACTTTTTTATAACCCTCCCCCCTTGCGGGAGAAGGGCCCCCCAAAACACCCTTTATGCACATCCGCGTCGCCAAGCGCCTAGCCCCAAAAATAAAAAAGGCCGCCCCTCTTGCGAAGGGCGGCCTTGGAAGCTTAAAGGCTTAGTACTGGAAGAGCATCTCCCGGTACTTCGGCAAGGGCCAGAGCTCGTCGTCCACCAGGCCTTCCAGCCAGTCCGCCACCTCGCGGACCTTCAGCATGCCCGGGATGACCGAGTCCTTGAAGGACGCGGCGATCTGGTGAAGGCTGGACCCGCCGTTGGCGCTTTCGATGAGGCCGTCCAAGGCCTCGATGGCCTCGTACAGTTCGCTGGCGCCCTTGGCGATCTCTTCCAGGAGGGCGGTTTGGCCCTTCTGGCCGGCCTTGACCACGGCCGCGGTGGCCTGGATGGTCTGGGCCAGCTTGCTCTGGTACTTCAGGACCGCCGGCAAGATCTGGTTCTTGGCGATGTCCACCGTGGCGTTGGCCTCGATGTTCACGATCTTGACGTAACGTTCCCACATGATCTCCTCGCGGGCGTCGTATTCCTTCTCGTTCAAGACCTTATACTTGGCGAAAAGCTCCTTGTATTCCTTCTTCGGCATGGCCTTGAGGGCGTCCACCGTGGTCTTCAGGTTCGGCAGGCCCCGCTTTTGGGCCTCGGCGTGCCATTCGGCGCTGTAGCCGTTGCCGTTGAAGAGCACCTTCTTGTGTTCCTTGATCTCCTCTTGGAGCACGGCGGCCAGGGTCTTGTTCAGGTCCCCGCCCTTTTCCAGCTTGGTGGCGATGCGGTCGATGGCCTCGGCCACGATCGTGTTCAAGATGGTGTTGGGCCAGTAGATGGGGGCCGTGGAACCCACCGCGCGGAACTCGAACTTGTTGCCCGTGAAGGCGAAAGGCGAGGTGCGGTTGCGGTCCGTGGCGTCCTTGGGCAGGGCCGGCAGGATCGACACGCCTAATTCCAGGGTGCCGCCGGACTTGCTGGAGGAAGCGGAGCCCTTTTCCAGTTGGTCCACGATGTCCTGGAGCTGTTCGCCCAGGAAGATCGAGATGATGGCCGGGGGGGCCTCATTGGCGCCCAAACGGTGGTCGTTGCCCGGGCCCGCGATGCCGATGCGCAGCAACTCGGCGTACTTGTCGACCGCCGAGATGGTGGCCACCAGGAAGGCCAGGAACTGCGCGTTGGCGTGCGGGGTCTTGCCCGGCTCCAAGAGGTTCTCGCCCTCGTCGGTGGCCATGGACCAGTTGTTGTGCTTGCCGTTGCCGTTGATGCCCGCGAAGGGCTTCTCGTGCAGCAGGCACACCAGGCCGTGGCGCAGGGCCACTTTGCGCAAAAGCTCCATGACGATCATGTTGTGGTCGGCCGCGATGGACGACTTCTCGAAGATCGGCGCCATCTCGAACTGCGCCGGGGCCACCTCATTGTGGCGGGTCTTCGAGGGGATGCCGTAGCGCCAGAGCTCCCGGTCCAGGTCCATCATATAGGCCAGGATGCGCTCCTTGATGGCGCCGAAATAATGGTCTTCCAATTCCTGCCCGCGGTAGGGGGGCGCGCCGAAGAGGCTGCGGCCGCCGGCGATCAGGTCCGGCCGCAACTCAAAATACTTGCGGTCGATGAGGAAGTATTCCTGCTCGGGGCCCATGGTGGTGAACACCCGCTTGGCGGTCTTGTTGCCGAAAAGGCGCAGCAGGCGGATGGCCTGGGTCGACAGGCTTTCCATGGAACGCAGCAAGGGCGTCTTGTGGTCCAAGGCTTCCTCGGTGTAGCTCACGAAGGCCGTGGGGATGGTCAAGGTCGCGCCGTTGACTTCCTGCTGGATGAAGGCGGGGGACGTCGGGTCCCAGGCCGTGTAACCGCGGGCCTCGAAGGTGGCGCGGCTGCCGCCCGAGGGGAAGGACGAGGCGTCCGGTTCGCCCTTGATCAGGGTCTTGCCGTCGAACTCGGCGATGGCGCCGCCCTCGGCGGTGGGTTCCAGGAAGGAGTCGTGCTTCTCGGCCGAGAGGCCGGTCATGGGGATGAACCAGTGGGTGTAGTGGGTGGCGCCGTGGGACAGGGCCCATTCCTTCATGCCTTGGGCCACTTGGTCGGCGATGGAAGCGTCGAGCGGCTCGCCCTTCAGGGTCGTGGCGCGCAGTTTCTTATAAACATCCTTGGACAAGAATTGTTTTTGGGCTTTGTCGTTGAAGACCAGGGAACCGAAAATTTCCGGACCCGGCTCGGACTTGTAGTTCTCCACCGGCGGAACCTCTTTTCCGATGGACAGGGCGACTTTCTTGCGGGAGCTCGACATGATTCTTCTCCTTGATGAATTTTTGGCCAAGACTTTGGACTTCCACTGCGCTGAACCAGCAAAAAATGGGCCATTCTTGGGAAAGGCCCACTTCAAGAGAAAACCGGGCCGTTCCGCCTCGGAAAAAAGCGGAACTTTCATATAGGTGGGTGTTGAAAGGCGTCAATCTGCGACCGGATTCGTATTCTATTCAGTCCACCCGGAATTTCATTAAAGAAAACCCGGTTTTTTCTGATTTTTACGCTTTTAAAACGCGAACGACAATTTTGTAGGGCGCGAGGGTCATCCCCCACCATGGCAAGGCCGGAGGGGCCTTAACCTTTCACTTTCAGGGGGATTTTCGGGCTTTCCCTTCGGCGAAGCGGCGTACCCATTGGTTCAGGGGCTTCTCATAAAAGCGGTTGGAAAGGCCCGCCACCGCCAAAAGCGCGGCCCCCAGGAGCAACCCGCATTCCCAGAGGGGACGGCCCTTGAGCCAAGACCAGAGGACGAACAAAACCACCACGTGCAAAAGATAAATCCCGTAGCTCCAACGCCCCGGCAGGAGCAAAATCCCGAAGGAGCGCTTTTCAAAAGCGGGAATGGAGAAAGCGCCCCATAAAAACAAACCCAACCCCAAGGCCAAAAGCGTCGGCGTGAATAAAAGATCCGCCCGATCCTCGCAATGGGTCCCGAGGCACAGGGCCCCCAAGGTCAAAAGCCCGGCCAAGAGGCCGCCCCAGGCCCAAGCCGGATTTTGCTTGAGCCGGCGCTCCACCGGACCCGAAACCAAATAAATCAGCGCCCCCGCCGCCAAAAGGTCCCAAACCGCCGGCGTGCCGATGGACAGGACCAGGATTTGATCCGGCCAAAGCGTCTCCCCCGCCGCCCGGAAGATCGGCCCCGATGCCACCAGCGCCGCCAAAAACCACTTGAGGTTCCGGGTGTTCTTGAGGCCCCGGAGGATCAGGGGGTAAAAAAGGTAAAACTGTTCTTCCACCGACAGGGACCATAAAAGGATCCAATGGAATCCCAGCGAAAAATAAACCGGGGGGTGGGATAGGGCGTACCAATTGAAGGAGAAGGTGGCCAAGGAACCCCAAAAGAAGGGGTCTTTCGCCGGCGGCAGGTTGAAGCAAAAAACCGAGGGCGCCTGGCCCGGCGGGAGTAAAGCCCAAAGAAGCCCGCCGAGGCCCGCCGCCAAGAAAAAAAGCGGGAGGATGCGGGCCGCGCGCCGGACATAGAAGGCCCGAAAATCGAAGGCGAAAAGGCCGCCCGGCATCCGGTCCGCCAAGCGGGTGATGAGGAAGCCCGAAATGACGAAGAACAAGTAAACCCCGTAGATGCCGTTCTCGCAAAGCCTGAGGAAAAACCAGGCCGCCCAATCGTGAAGGGGCTTGGCGACCAATCCGGACAGGATGAGGTGTTTTTGAACGACCAGGTAAATGCAAAAAGTGCGGGCCAGGTCGATGGACCGCAGGGGCGCTTCGGGGGTGAGGGGGGATCGGACGCGGGCCATGGGCTCCTGGGTTTGGGCCCCTCGCCTTTAAGGCAGGGCGGCCAATATGTTTTCCTGGAAAAGTTTAAGGGAATTGGCGCCCAAGCGGCCACTTTTATAATTGCCGCCGGTGATGGCGCAAACCAGGTCAAGCCCCGGCGCCACCAGCAAATATTGCCCCC
>DATKNU010000245.1:0-4872 GCA_035541195.1 bacterium | reverse complement strand
GGGGACGGGGACCGGGTCAGCTTCGTCGACGAGAAGGGACGGGTGGTCCCCAATGACTTGATCCTCTGTCTTTTCGCCCAGTGGTTCCTGCCCAAGGCCCGCAACCCCAAGGTGGTTTTTGACGGCAAGTGTTCGGATTGGGTGGAGCGGGTGGCGCGCGAAGTGGGTTCCGAGCCCATTTTGGAGCGCTCGGGCCATTCCTATATCTTCGACCGCATGCAGGCGGAAATGGCGCCCCTGGGCGGGGAAGCCAGCGGCCACTTTTTCCTGCCGGGGGGCTTTCCCGGCGACGCCCTTTACGCGGCCCTCAAGGTCCTGGAAATCCTACAAAAAGAGCAAAAGCCCCTTTCCAAATTCTTTGAGCGCTATCCCCAGCGTTTTTCCACCCACGACGTGCGCGTCCCGCTGGAAGCCGAGCGGTTGGGGGAGATTTACGACAAATTGAGGTTGAGGGCCGAGGGCTTGGGGGCCCGGGTTTCCACGGTGGACGGCGTGCGGGCCGTCTTTGAGGAAGGCTGGGGCATCGCGCGCCGGTCGGTGACCGAGCCGGTGCTGTCCTTCACGATGGAAGCCTCCTCGAAGCGCAAACTCGAGGAACTGGCGGGACTTTGGCTGCAGGAATTCCCCGAAATCCAACAAAGGGTTTCCCAAAGCCGAACCTTGGCATGATTTACTGCGTTTTCGTCGGGCCCTTCAAGGATTCCCGACTGGGGGAATTGGCCGCCGAATATGAAAAGCGCTTGACCCGTCTTTGGCCCGTCACGGTCCTTGAGCTCAAGGAAAACCCCCGGGACATCCTCAAATTCATCGAATCCAAAAAAGACCGCGCCGCGCTGGTTTCCCTTGACGCCCATGGGGAGCGGCTGGATTCGCTTGAGTTCACCCGCAAGGTCACCCAGTCCTCCCAGGACATCCACTTTTTCGGATGGGGCGCCTCCGGGCCGCCCCCGGAAGCCGCGGCTTTCTTCACCAAAAGCGTCAGCCTTTCCCCCATGACTTTTTCCCACGAAATGGCCCGGGTGCTGCTGATGGAACAACTTTATCGCGCCGGCGCCACCCTCAAGGGCCACCCCTATCCCAAATGAAGTCGGGTAAACTAAGGAAGGGGATGAAACCCTTTCAGAGGTTCCGCCGTCCCATGCTCATCCTTTAAACCAGCCCTCGGAGGCGTTTATGACGGGTCTTTCGTCGAAGGTTTGGAAAATGCTTTTGGGCCTGGCGTTTTTGGGCCTTTCCCAAGCGGGTTTCGGCCAAACGGCGGATCCGGGCGCCGATGAAGCCCAGTACAGCCTGGAGGACATCCAGGGTTCCCAGGTGCAGGTGCTGGAAAAAGGCGCGGACCAATGGGCCGCCGGGGAAGAGGGTGAAATCCTGCAGTCGGGCGACGAAGTAAAGGTGGGGGAGGGGAGCCAAGCCACGCTCATGCTTGGGTCCGACACCTCGGTTCAACTGGCCGCGGGCACGGACATGACGGTCCATGAGATTGAACCCAGTCCCCGGGGAGGCTTTGTCAGCCGCTTGATGCTCTCGGCGGGAAACCTCTTGGCTGATGTGCGCAAGAACCTGGAGGAGAGCCAATCCACCTTCGAGGTGGAGGCGGGCGGGGTGGTTTGCGGCGTCCGGGGAACGGCTTTTGAGGTGAGTGCCCAAGGCGGCGAAGTGGAAACCCTGACCCACGAGGGGACGGTGGACGTCAAGGGCGCGGACGCGGACCATTTGGTGGACGCGGGCAAGGCCTTTTCCTTCCGACAGGGGAGGTTTTGGCGCCAGCGCCTTCTTCGACGCGAGGAAATGAGCCGTTTCCAAAGGTGGCGCGCCTTCCGGGCCCAGGTGTTTGAGAAGCGCCGCCATCGGCTCGAAAACATCCGCCGGGGCCTGCGCAAGGCCTGGGTGCGCCGGGCGTTGCGCCGTCACCGCAGGCAGGAATTTTTAAACCGGCGCTGAAAAGGATCCGCGCCCGCCGGGGTCGATTTTGCGCCCCGATCATCGTAGGATGGTCCGGGCCAGTCGCCTTCCTTATACCAATCGCGGTGGAAAAACCATGAATGTGTCACAGCGGCTCTCGGCGGTCGTCAAGGGCTTCAAAATCGAGGACCGCCCCCAACAAAATGACATGGCCGCGGCCGTGGAGCGCGCCCTCACCCAGGGCGGCGTCTTGATGGCCGAGGCGGGGACGGGCGTGGGCAAGAGTTTCGCCTATCTTTTGCCGGCGCTGGAACACGCCGTCCGAACCGGCAAGCCCGTGGTGGTTTCCACCCACACCCTGACCCTGCAGGAACAGCTTTACCGCAAAGACCTGCCCATCGTTATCAAGGCGCTGGAAGCCGAGGGCCTGGGCCCGGTCCAGGCGGTGCTTTTGAAAGGAAGGGGCAATTACCTTTCCAAGCGGCGGCTCAAGATGGCCCTGGAATCCCGGAAGCAAATGGATTTCGCGGCGGACAATACCCCCTTCCTCCAAATGCAGGAATGGGCCGCCAACAGCCTGGAAGGCACCCTTTCCACCGCGGCTTTCCCCATCCACCATGAGGCTTGGGGCGAGGTCAAGAGCGACCCCTACCATTGCCTGGGTCCCCGTTGCGAGACCTATGAAAGCTGTTTTTACCACTCGGTGCGCCGCAAGGCCTATCACGGCCATTTGATCCTGGTCAACCACGCCCTGCTCTTGGCGGACCTGGCGCTCAAGATGGACGAACAACCCGGCGTTTTGCCGCCCTATGAGGCGCTCATCCTGGATGAGGCCCATCACCTGCCCGCCCTGGCCGCCGAGCATCTGGCCACCTCGGTGACCTTTTCCGAGTGCATGGCGCTGGTGCGCCGGTTGCTTTACGCCGATGACAAATCCAAGGAAGGCAAGAAGGGTCTTTTCGCCCTGGTGCCCACCAGCGGGGCCGGCGAGGCCGTGATGGAATTTAAAAGCGGCGCTGAGAGGTTTTTCGGGCTCCTGGGGGCGGCCGCCGGGGCCGCGGGGGGGCCGGCCCGCGCCTATCCATTGCCCGATCCGGCCCCGCCGCTGGAAATGTTGTCCGACCCCATCCGCCGCTTGGAGAACCTGTTGCAATTGGCCGAATCGGCGGCTTCCAGCGAGGAATTGGCCCTGGAGGCCCGGGGCACGCGCGAAGAATGCCGGGCCTTGGTCCAAAAGCTCTCCTATATCCTCGACCGGGCCTGGGACGAGGAAGCCTGTTACATCGTGGAACCGGACGCCGCCGCCCTCCGCCGGGGCGAGGTCCGGGCCGCTTCGGTGAAGGCCGTGCCCCTGGACGCTTCGGAACTGATCCGGGAACACCTCTTGTCCTCGGTGAAGTCGGTGGTCTTCACCAGCGCCACGCTGTCCGTGGGCAAGGACTTCTCCTATTTCAAGCACGCCTTGGGGCTGGACGGGGAATTGGCGCTGCCGGTGGAGACCCTCCAGGCTGGGTCGCCCTTCAACTTCAAAAAACAGGTCACCCTCTTCCTTCCCCGGACCATGCCCCATCCCCGAAGGGAAGAAGACCGCTACAACCAAGCGGTGGTGGACCATGTGAGGGCGTCGCTTAAAATTTCCCACGGCAAGGCCTTCGTGCTTTTCACGAGTTTCCGCATGATGCGGCAAGTGGCCGAGGCCATCCGGCCGGACCTGGACGCGATGGGCATCACGCTCTTGGTGCAGGGCGAGGACGGGTGGGACCGCACCAAACTGCTCCAGGTTTTCCGGGAAGACATCCACTCGGTGCTTTTGGGGGTCAACAGTTTCTGGGAAGGGGTGGATGTGCCGGGGGAGGCCCTGTCGAACCTGATCATCACCAAGCTTCCTTTCCAGGTGCCCGAAGGGCCCCTGGTGGAGGCCCGCCACGCCCGGCTCAAGGAAAGGGGACTGGAGCCGTTCCAAGTGGAAAGCCTACCCGAGGCGGTTTTACGCTTGAAGCAGGGTTTCGGCCGGCTCATCCGCGCCGCTTCCGACGTGGGGACCGTCACCATCCTGGACCCCCGCCTGACCAGCGAAAGATGGGGCAAAATCTTCCTGGACGCCTTGCCCGAGTGCGAAACGGTTTTTCTTTCCAAGCCCGGCGTTTTCGAGAAGGCGCCGGCCCCCCGGCGTCCCGCCAAGTCCTAAATGGACAAAGATGGACGACGCACAAGGCGCATGGCGGCGGACGGGTTGGGAAGGCGGGCGGTAAGATTTATCCGGCTTTATCGGCTTTCGCCACGGTAAAAGTTCCTCGGCGGGGCCTAAATGGGCCTTTGAAGGCCCCGGGTTTGCCTGTAAAATAAAATCCATGCCGAAACCCAAAGCCCGATTGGCCGAAAAGCCCGAGCCCCTCCCGCCCGAGGAGTCCCGCCTCCTGGCTTCCGAAAAGACCCTGGAAGAAGAGGAAAATTCCCTCCGGCCCCAGCATTTGCGCGATTACGTGGGCCAAAGCGCCCTGAAGGATTCGCTCTCCATCGCCCTGGCGGCGGCCCAAAAGCGCGGGGAAGCCCTGGAACACATGCTTTTGGCGGGCCCACCGGGTCTGGGCAAGACCACCCTGGCTTCCATCATCGCCAAGGAAATGGGCGTGAACCTCCGGCCCACCTCGGGCCCCATCATCGAGCGGGCGGGCGATTTGGCGGCCCTGCTCACCAACCTGCAGCCCCACGATCTTTTGTTCATCGATGAAATCCACCGCTTGCCCCGGGCCGTCGAGGAAATCCTCTATCCGGCCATGGAGGATTTCCAGCTCGACATCCTGATCGGCAAGGGCCCCACGGCCCGTTCGATCCGCCTGCAGTTGCCGCCCTTCACCCTGGTGGGCGCCACTACCCGCGCCGGGACGGTCAGCGCGCCCCTGCGGGACCGTTTCGGGCTCAACTTCCGTTTGGAGTTTTACACCCACGAGGAATTGACCGAAATCC
>DATKNU010000244.1:0-4055 GCA_035541195.1 bacterium | reverse complement strand
TACTCGACGAGCCCACGCTTTCCCTGGACCTGGCCCACCAGATTCTTTTGTTCGAGATCATCCAAAAGCTCCATCGGGAAGAGGGCCTGACCGTGGTGGTGGCCACCCATGAGCTCAACCTGGCGGGCCAGTACTTGCGCCGCCTGGTCTTGATGCGCCAAGGGCACCTCGAGGCCCAAGGCGAGCCGAAAAAGGTGCTCACGTCCCGCCTCATCCAAGCCGTGCACGGCGTCGCGGTGGAGCCCGTCCGGGGAAAAAGCGCCATTCCCTATTTCGTGCCCAAGGGCCAAGCCGGGGGGAAGCGATGACGCCCCTTCTTCCCAAAAGCGCCGTTCTGGCCTTCGCGGCGGCTTTCTTCTTGGGATCGCTTTTGCTCTGCCCCCTCTGGGGCTCCGCCCAGCTTTCCTTCCATCAGGTCTTCCAAAATTGGCCCCCGGACCCGGACAACCAGGACGCCCAGATCTTTTTCGCCGTCCGGCTTCCGCGGGTTTTTTTGGCGGCCTTGGCGGGCGCGGCCATGGCGGCTTGCGGCGTGGTGTTCCAGGCGGTTTTACGCAATCCCCTGGCCTGCCCCTTCACGCTGGGCGTGGCAGGCGGCAGTTCCTTCGGGGCGGTGGCGGCCCTGGCCTTGGGGCTGACCGCCGGTTGGATGGGTTTGTCCTGGGTGACGGTTTTCGCCTTCCTGGGCGCGCTGCTTTCGGTGGCGCTGGTCTATGCCTTGGCCTCGGTGATCCGCTCTTATTCGGCGGTCACCTTGTTGTTGGCGGGCGTGGGCATCAATTATTTCTTCAACGCCCTGGTGCTCCTTTTTTATTTCCTGGCGGATTTCACCCAAAGCTACGCCATGATGCATTGGCTGATGGGAAGCTTGGACGTGGTGGAATGGTCCTCGGTGAAGCGCCTGGCTTTTTTGGAGGCCGGGGTGCTCCTGTTGCTCTTCGGTTTGGGGCGGGACTTGAACCTCTTGGCCGCGGGGGAAGAACTGGCCCAGGCCAAGGGCGTACCGGCGCCACGGGTGATCGTGCTTTCGGTTTTGGCGGCCTCGCTTTTGACCAGCGCGGTGGTGGCCATCGCCGGGCCCATCGCCTTCGTGGGGCTGATCGTGCCCCATGTTTTCAGGATTTGGGTGGGCAATGACCACCGGGTCCTGCTGGCGGGAAGCGCCTTGGGCGGCGCGGCCTTCCTCATGATTTGCGACACGGTGGCCCGGTCCTGTTTCGGGCCCACGGAAATCCCCGTGGGGGTCCTGACGGCCATCCTGGGCGTGCCGGTGCTCTTGTTCCTGCTCTTTCGCCGCCGGACCTACTTGTTGAATTGACCGACGGGGCGGGATTTTTGCCTTTGGGCTTCCCGGATGGCCTGGAGGTTTTGGGCCGCGGGGGTCAGGTTCAGCGGCGCTTGAAGGGCTTTCTCACAGCAAGCCTCCGCCCGGGCATAGTCCCCGGCCCGCAAATAGAAAAAGGACAACTCATTGTAGAAGTAAGCCGTCGGGTAACCCCGGTGGACCGCGTTGAACATGGACTCGAAGGAAGCCTGATAATTCTCCGAAGTCCTTTTGCCGTACATGTTCTCCCAATTGTGGAGCGTGTAGTTCATGTCCCAGTAGCAGGATTGGAGGAAGGGGTCGGGCCCCACTTCGGGCGCCAATTGGGCGAAGGCCTGCTGGGCCATGTGGCGGGCGGCTTCGGGGCGCAGCCCGACGTAGACGGGCAAGAGCGAATCGATCCGGTCGTTCAAGGTTTTCCATTCCGCGGCCGTTTGGCGATCCTCGGCCGTGGCCAGGGGGATGATCCCCAACAGGAGGCCGCCGTCGAAATTCGTCTTGGCGTAAGCGGGGTCCCGGGTCAACCAGATCCAACGGCCCTTGGGAAACCGCTTGGCCAAAAAGGGCTGGTAATGCACGTTGCACAAGACGGCCATCCAGGCGGGGGGCGTTTGCGCCAACCTTGGATTGTCCGCGGTGTTGAAGGGGAAACAGGCGACCCTTAGGGAATAATCGTGGAAGACCGACATGTGCAGGTCGGGCAGGAGCAAGCCCGGCCCCATTTGCCGGGCTTGCTCGCGCAAATAGGGGAAGGCCAGGGGGAATTCCTCGGTTTTCTGGAAGTTGAAGTAGCCTTGGAGGTAGGTTTTTGTTTTTTCGAGGTGGATCAGGTCCAGGCCCGTGGAAAGGGTCAGCGCCGCCAGCAGCAGCGGGGCCCGCCGAAGGGGGGGGACCGCGGCCAACAGCCGTTCCAAGCCTTGGACGGCCACAAAGGCCATGAGGGGAAGGGCTTGGATGACCCTCATTTCACTCAAGGGCGGGCCGCTGAGGAAGGCCGGGGCCAATAAAACCGCGGCCGCGCCGAGGATCCAAAGGCGCCGGGGAGTTTTGTCTTTCCAAATGAGGGCCAGCAGTCCAATGACCAGAAAACTTCCCGACAGGGGGTTGAAGAACCCGCCCCAAACCGGGCCGTAATAGAATTCCGGAAGCGGATAACCGAACAAAAAGCCCGACAAGACCTGGCCGATCAAAGCCAGGTGATCCAAGGGCGTGAAGCTCCCGCGGCTGAAGGCGAAGAGGAACTTGTAATAGGAGCCGAATTCTTTTTGAAAGAGGGCGGCCAAAAGGGGCGTTAAGGCCGCCAATAGGGGGATGAGGAAACAGAGGCCTTGCCGGATTTTGTGGGGTTGACGGGCGATCCGCCATAAAAGCGGCAGGGAAGCCGTCAAGGCGACGGTCGGCCATGAAAAGTAGGTGTAGAATCCGGAGCCGATGGCCAGACCGCAGGCGGCCAGCCATCCCGCCTGGGACTTGGGCGTCTTGGCCTGAAGGACCCCTCCCAGGGTCCAGAGGGTCAGGAATTCCCAAAACAAGAGCAGCAGGCCTTGGTGGCACAGGCGCCCGAAGTATAAAAAGCCGAATCCGGTGGAAACCACGGCCAAGTAAAGGAAGGACGTGGTGGGGGGGCAGAAACGGCGGATGGCCGCGTAAGCCAGCGGCACTATCGCCAAGGTGAGCAGCAGGGGGAGCAGGCGGATGGCGGCCAAGGTGGAGGGGATGACCTTGAACAGCGCCGCCAGCATCCAAATCAACAAAGGCGGGAGATTGGACCAAAAGAAAAAGAGGTGCCAATTCCAATGCTGGTCGAGCCGCATGGCGTAATAGCTGTTGATCATCTCATCGTAGAGGGGCCAGGAAGGGAACTGGCCGATCCAAAGAAGGCGCAGGGCGAGGGCCAGCAGCAAGAGCAAAGCCCAGGCCCCGGCGGGCAGGGGAAAGGCCGGCGGCTTGGGCGGGTCTTTGGGCTCGGGCCGCCAAAAAAGAAAGGCGCATCCCCCGCCGACCACGAAAAGCCAAAGCTTGGCCTCGAATCCAAGCGGGCAATAGGAAAGCAGCGAATAAAATGGAACCAACCAAAGCAAGAGGAGCCAAGTGGGGGGGGCCTTGCGGATCAGGGACGGAGTTTTTTTCAACGGGGTTTCCTTGCCGTGGCGCCGGAAGTCTGGGGCGGCCGACGGAGCTACAATTTACCGTGAAAAAGGATGGGCGGCCATGAAAATGAAAGCGCGCAGCCAATGGCGGTGGACGGGATGGAAAGCCGTCGTCTTGGCCGCCGGGATGTTGGGATGGCCCCTGGGCGCCGGCGCCTATCCCCAACGCATCATTTCCATGTCGCCCCATTTCACCGAAATCCTCTATGACATCGGGGCCCAGGACCGGTTGGTGGGGGTCACGGATTTTTGCAAGTTTCCCCCGGAGGCCCGGACGAAGCCCAAGGTGGGGGGGCTTTTCAACCCGAATTTCGAGGCCGTGGTGGCCTTGAAGCCCGACCTCGTGCTCTTGGTCCCTTTTTACGGCCAAACCATCGAAAGCTTCAAGCGGCTGGGGATCCCGGTGCTGGTGAAGGACGACTCGAGCCTCAAGGATATTTGGGACACTTATGACGCTTTGGGAAAAGCCCTGGGGCTGGAATCCCAAGCCCGGGCCGCCAGCGCGAAACTGAAGACGCGGCTTGATCGGGTGAGCCAAAAGGCCCGGACCCGAAAGCCCGTCTCGATTCTTTTCGTGGTGG
>DATKNU010000243.1:0-6025 GCA_035541195.1 bacterium | reverse complement strand
CAATATGTGGGCGGCGGTATCGCCCATGGCCCGAAGCCGCGGGATTACTCCCTGGAATTGCCCAAGAAGATGCGCCGCCAGGCCTTGGCCGAGTCCCTGTCCCAAAAGGCCTTGGAAGGCAAGGTGGTGGTGGTGGACTCGATCGCCTTCAAAGCCCCCAAGACCAAGGACGCCGTCAGCCTCTTGAAGAGCCTGGGCGTGAACGAAAAGAAGTGCCTGGTGGTTTTGGATGATTCCAACGCGGCGGTCTTGAAGAGCTTCCGGAACATCCCCCGGGTCAAGGTCTTGTCCCGCGAGAACCTGAACATTTTCGAGGTGGTGAGCCATGACGTGGTGGTTTTGACCAAGGAAATCCTGGGCAAGATCAACCCCTCGGCCGCCAAGGAGAAAGCCCAATGAAAAAACTCCAAGAAGTCATCATCCGCCCGCTGATCACCGAGCGCAGCACGGCCTTGAAGGAAAAGCACAAGTACTCCTTCGAAGTGCACCCCAACGCCACCAAGCAGGAAATCCGCCAAGCGGTGGAGAGCGTGTTCAAGAAGGAAAAGGTGGAAGTGGTGAAGGTGAATACCATCAATGTCCCGGGCAAGATCCGCCGGGTCGGCCGCAACGTCTCGAACGCCTACCGCTGGAAAAAGGCCATCGTGACGGTCAAGCCCGGCCAAAAAATCGAATTCTTTGAAGGGGCCTGAGCATGCCAATTAAAAACTACAAACCCACTTCGCCGGGCCGCCGCGGAATGACCGCCATCACGGGCGAGAACCTGACCAAGAAAGCCCCTGAAAAATCCCTGATGGAGCCCCTCAAGGGGACGGGCGGACGCAACATGTACGGCCGCATCACCAGCCGTCACCGCGGCGCCGGCCACAAGCGCCAATACCGCGTGATCGACTTCCAACGCTCCAAGACCGCCATCGCGGGCAAGATCGTTTCCTTGGAATACGACCCGAACCGCACTTCGCGCATCGCCTTGGTCCAGTACCTGGACGGCGAGAAGAAATACATCCTGGCCCCCGAGGGCCTGCAGGTGGGCGACCAAATCATCTCGGGCCAGGGCGCGGACGTAAAGCCCGGCCACGCCATGAAGCTCAAGGATATCCCCTTCGGCTCCATGATCCACAACATCGAGATCCGCCCGGGCAAGGGGGGCCAGTTGGTGCGCTCCGCGGGTTCCGTGGCCCAGCTCATGGCCCGCGAAGGCGAATACGCCACCGTGAAGTTGCCTTCCGGCGAGATGCGCAAGATCCACATCGAGTGCAAGGCCTCCATCGGCCAGGTGGGGAACCTGGACCACTTCAACGTGAACATCGGCAAAGCCGGCCGTATGCGTTGGATGGGCGAGCGGCCCCAGTCCCGCGGCGTGGTGACTCGCCCCGGCGACGGCCATCCCATGGGCGGCGGCGAAGGCAAAAGCTCGGGCGGCCGCCATCCGACGACCCCCTGGGGCAAGCCGACTAAGGGTTATAAGACCCGTCAGAACAAGCTGACGGACAAGTACATCGTCAAACGCCGGAAATAGGAAAGGGACTTAAATGGGACGCTCATTAAAAAAAGGACCCTATGTGGTCGAGAAGCTCTTGAAGTTGATCCAAAAGATGAACCGGGCCAACGACAAGAAGGTGGTCAAGACTTTCGCCCGTCGCTCCTCGGTGCATCCCGAGATGGTGGGCCACACCTTCGCCATCCACAACGGCAAGAAGTTCATTCCGGTCTTCATCACGGAAAACATGGTGGGCCACAAACTCGGGGAATTCGCCCCGACCAGGACGTTCAAGGCGCATGGCGCGGTGAAAACCGAAAAAGCCATGCAGCTTAAGTAAGGAAAGGTCGACTTATGCAGGCACAAGCCATTTCTCGTTTCACGCGGTTGACTCCCCGCAAGGCCCGCCAAGTGGTGGGATTGATCCGGCACAAGCCGGTGGGCGAGGCTTTGAACATCCTGGCCTTCACTAAGAAACGGGCGGCCGGCGAGATCGCCAAGATCGTGAAAGCCGCGGTGTCCAACGCCGGGCAAAATTCCAGGGTGGACTTGGATACCTTGCGTTTCAAGACCATCCAGGTGGACGGCGGTCCGATGCTGCAAAACGCGAAGCGATTCATCCCGCGGGCCATGGGACGGGCCAGCGCCATTCACCGCCGGACCAGCCACATTAAAGTGGTCGTCACCGACGAAAAAACCAAAGCGAAATAACTCGGAGGCTTCTTTTGGGACAGAAAATTAATCCAATCGGATTCAGGCTGGGCGTCATTCGGGACTGGGATTCGATCTGGTTCTCGGCGAAGAAACGCAACTACACTGAAACGCTCTTGGAAGACGTGCAGCTTCGCAAGTTCGTCAAGGCCCACCTGAAGCACGCCGGCGTGGCCCGGGTGGTGCTCCGCCGCAAGGGGGAGACCGTGGAAGTGGACATTTTCGCCTCCCGCCCCGGCATTGTGATCGGCAAGAAGGGCTCAGAAGTCGACAAGCTCAAGTCCGAATTGGCCAAGTACACCAAGAAGGAAATCCGCATCAACATCAACGAGGAGAAGCACCCGGAAACCAACGCCCAATTGATCGCCGAAAGCGTTTGCAGCCAGCTGGAAAAACGCATCGCCTTCCGCCGGGCCATGAAGAAGTCGATCCAAAGCGCCCTGGATGGCGGGGCCAAGGGCATCAAGATCATGTGCTCGGGCCGCTTGGCGGGTTCCGAAATCGCCCGGACCGAATGGTACCGGGAGGGCCGGGTGCCGCTCCACACCTTGCGCGCGGACATTGACTTCGGTTTCTCCGAAGCCAGCACCACCTACGGGAAGATCGGGGTGAAGTGCTGGGTGTTCAAGCGGGAGATTTTTGAGGCCAAGGAAAAGCCGGAGGAAGTGAACGCCGCCAAGACGAAGCCCTCGAACCGCGAGCGTGGCGAGCGTAAATCGGCCGAGACGGCCGTAAAGGAATAAACCATGTTAATGCCCAAACGCGTGAAATACCGCAAGATGCAGAAAGGCCGCATGCGGGGAAAGTCCAAGAATGGCTTCACCTTCGCTTTCGGCGAGTTCGCCCTGAAGTCCGAGGACGCCGCCTACATCACGGACCGCCAGATTGAGGCGGCCCGCGTGGCCATCAATCGCCACATGAAGCGGGTGGGGAAGCTCTGGGTCCGCATTTTCCCGGACCGTCCGGTGACCCGCAAACCCGCCGAAGTCCGTATGGGCGGCGGTAAGGGCGCGCCCGACCATTGGGCCGCTATCGTGAAGCCCGGCCGTATCTTGTTTGAAGTGTCCGGCGCCCCGGAAAACGTGGTGCGGGAAGCCTTTCAGTTGGCCGCGCATAAACTCCCGGTGAAGACGAAGACGCTTTCCCGGGCTGACGTCGGAGGAATGTCATGAAATCGAAGGAAGTCCGCGAATTTAATATTGATCAGCTGAAACAGCAACTCATCTCCAAAGAGGAAGAGTTGTTCAACCTGAAGATCCAGCTGTCGACCAAGCAACTGGAAAACCCGATGAAGATCCGGGAAGCCCGCCGCAACGTGGCGCGCTTGAAGACTATTCTTCGCGAAAAAGAAAAAGGCACCAAGAAGGCTTAAAGGAGCGTTTGATGTCAGCGGAAAAGACGAATCGAAAAGAGGCCCGGACCAGGACCGCCGTGGTGGTCAGCCGCAAGATGGACAAGACCGCGGTCGTGTCCATCGAGCACGTGGTCAAGCACGCCTTGTACCAAAAATTGGTGCGTAAGCGCAGCAAGTTCAAGATTCACGACCCGAAGAACGAGACCCACAAGGGCGACGTGGTCTTGATCGCCGAGACCCGTCCCATCAGCGCCGACAAGCATTGGCGACTGGTGAAGATCCTGCGCAAGGCCGTCCAAGTCGAGGAGGCCAAAGTATGATCATGCCCCAGACCATGCTGAACGTGGCCGACAACAGCGGCGCCACGAAGATCATGTGCATCCACGTGCTCGGCGGCACCCGCCGTCGTTACGCTGGTATCGGCGACATCATCGTGGCGGCCGTGAAGGAAGCCATCCCGGGCGCCGGGGTGAAGAAGAGTGAAGTGGTGAAGGCCGTGGTGGTCCGCCAGCGCCGGGTGTTGGTGCGCCCGGACGGTTCCAACATCCGCTTCGACGAGAACGCGGCGGTCATTATCAACGAGCAGCTCAACCCCCGGGGCACCCGCATCTTTGGGCCCGTGACCCGCGAACTGCGCGACAAGAATTTCATGAAAATCATCTCGCTGGCGCCGGAGGTTCTGTAAGACATGCAAGTTCATCGCGAAGACACGGTTTTGGTTTTGACGGGCAAGGACAAGGGCAAGAAGGGCCGCGTGATCCGCGTGTTCCCCAAGGAAGACAAGGTGTTGGTCGAGAAGATCAACATGGTCAAGCGCCACACCCGCCCGACTCAGCAGCTGCCCCAGGGCGGCATTGTGGAAAAGGAATTGCCGGTGCACGTCTCCAACGTGCAGGTGGTTTGCCCCAAGTGCGGCAAGTCCACCCGGGTGGCCCATAAGATCCTGGCCACGGGCCAAAAGAACCGCGCTTGCAAAAAGTGCGGCGAAATCATGGATAAGGAAAAGTAAGATGCCGACCAAGACGATCCTCAAAGAAAAATACACCAAGGAAATCATCCCGGCCTTGATGAAGAAGTTCGACATCAAGAACGCCATGCGGGTTCCCAAGGTCGAGAAGGTGGTCCTGAACGTTTGCGTGGGCAAGGCCGCCTCGGAAAACAACATCAAGCTGCTGGACATGGCCGCCGAGGAATTGGGCCTCATCACCGGCCAGAAGCCGGCCATCACCCGGTCCAAAAAGGCCATCTCGAACTTCAAGCTGCGCGCCGACCAGCCCCTGGGTTGCAAGGTGACGTTGCGCGGGGACCGCATGTACCAGTTCCTGGAGCGGCTTTTCATGGTGGCCCTGCCCCGCATCCGGGACTTCCGGGGCGTGCCGACCCGTTCCTTCGACGGCCGGGGGAATTACACCTTGGGTCTCAAGGAACAGATCATTTTCCCCGAGATCAATTTCGAGAATGTCCAGTCCCTCCACGGCATGGACATCACGTTCGCCACCACGGCGCAAACGGACGAGGAAGCCAGGGAGTTGTTGAAACTTTTGGGAATGCCTTTTAGGAACTAGGAGAATTCATGGCGAAGAAATGTCTCATCAATAAGCAGAAAGAGAAGCCCAAGTTCAAGGTCCGGGCCTATAACCGCTGCAAGCTTTGCGGGCGCCCCCGGGCTTTCTTGAGGCGCTTTGGTATGTGCCGTATTTGTTTCAGGAGCCTGGCGGACGAGGGGAAGATTCCCGGCGTCGTCAAGGCCAGCTGGTAAGGAGACCCCCATGGCAATGACCGATCCCATCGCGGACATGTTGACCCGGATTCGCAACGCGAATCACGTTTACAAGGAAAAGGTGGACGTCCCCTTTTCCAAGTTGAAACTCGAGATCGCCCGGATCCTCT
Source organism: bacterium (assembly GCA_035541195.1). Taxonomy (GTDB): domain Bacteria; phylum Oederibacteriota; class Muellerivitia; order Muellerivitales; family Muellerivitaceae; genus Muellerivita. The sequence goes on along the minus strand of DATKNU010000243.1, from coordinate 590 downwards.
CGGAAGAGGGATTCATCAAGAACTATAAAGTGGTCGAGGACAAGAACAAGCCTTCCGCCATCCGCATTTCCATGAAGTACGGCGAGAAGCGCGAACGCGTCATCACCCACATCGGCCGCGTGAGCCGTTCGGGCCGCCGGGTTTACCGCGGCAAGACCGACCTGCCGAGGGTCATCGGGGGGTTGGGGGTGGCGATTCTTTCAACCTCCAAGGGTGTTTTGACCGACCAACAGGCCCGCCAGCAGGGTGTGGGCGGCGAGGTTCTTTGTTTAGTCCATTGATTCTGTCGATTCATTAAAAGGGAGAAGTTATGGCGCGCATTGCCAAAAAACCGATCGAGTTGCCGTCCGGCGTCAAGGTGAAAACCGAAGGCCAAAAAGTGACGGTCGAGGGGCCGAAGGGCTCCCTCAGCCATGAAATGATGGCGGGCATCAAAGTGGAATCCCAAGGCCAGCAGTTGCTGGTTTCGATTTCCGGGAACGAGAAGACCCTGGGCCCGGCCCACGGTTTGACCCGGGCCTTGATCAAGAACATGGTGTCCGGCGTGTCCGGCGGCTTCGAGCGCAAACTGGAGATCCAAGGCGTCGGTT
>DATKNU010000242.1:0-2072 GCA_035541195.1 bacterium | reverse complement strand
GCCGGTTTTTCCAAAAACCGGCCCTTCGGGCGGGCCAGGTGTTGGTGGAGGTCAAGGGCGCGGCCTTCAACCCCGCCGACCTCAAGGTCATCAGCGGCAAGGACGGCGGCCCCTTCCTGCACGCGGCCCAATTTCCCATCCAACTGGGGTTTGATTACGCCGGGGTCGTGGCCGAGGTGGGCGCCGGCGAGACCGAGCTTTTGGCCGGCCAGGCCGTCTACGGTTTTCTCGCCTATTCCCCCAAGACCACCCAGGGCAGCTTCGCCTCCTATGTGGCGGTTTCCCCCGAGGAACTTTACCTGAAACCCCAGCAGCTTGATTTCGCTTCCGCCGCCTCCTTGGCCACTGCCGGCGTCACGGCCCTGCGGGCCTTGAGGGACAAGGGCAGGCTTCAGGCGGGGCAGTCGGTGCTCATCAACGGCGCCGCGGGAGGCGTGGGCAGCTTGGCGGTGCAGATCGCCAAGATTTTAGGCGCCCGGGTCACCGCCACCGCCGGCGGCAAGAACCTGGATTTCGTCCGGTCCCTGGGGGCCGACCAGGCGCTGGATTACCGCGCCACGCCCTTGGGGGAATATCCCGGTCCCTTCGACATTTTCTTGGACGCGGCTTCGGCCTCAAGCTTTGGGGCGGCCGCGCCCTTGCTTAAACCCGGCGGAATTTATGTCACCCTCCTGCCCAAGCCCAGCCTCTTGGTGGGATGGCTCGCGAGCCTTTTTTCCTCCAAGGCCTGCCGTTTCGTGATAACCGCCTCCCAGAAGGCGGACCTGGCGCTCCTGGCCGAATGGGTCGAGGCAGGCAAGCTGAAGGCCACCGTGGAAAAGACCTTCCGCTTCGAGGAAGTCCCGGCGGGCCTGGAGGAGTTGAAAAAGGCCAGCCCCCGGGGAAAGTTCGCCGTTTCCTTTTAAGGTCTCAGGGCATGGGAGGCGCGTAGTCCGGGCCCGGGAAAGGATTGGGCCCCTGGATTTTGGCGAAGTCATAGTAGATGACCAGCGCCTGGTCGGGCGAGTACATGCCCCGGTTGAAATCAAAGGCCACCTGATAAGTGGGGTTATCTTGGGCTTCCCCCATGCCCGTGCCGGCCTGTTGGCCCGACTCTTCTTGCGTGTCTTTTGCGGGCGCCAAGGGCTCGGCGCAAGCCGGGGCCCCGGTGGCGCCTTCACAGGCGCGGTTGGCCTTGGATAAAAAGTTCCAGGCCCGCGGCGAACGGCGCACCAACGGATGGTCCTCATAGTAGCGGTCCAGTTCCCCCTGGTTCCAGAAGAAGGCGGCCCCGATCACCCCGCAATTGGCCGAAAGGTCCCGGCCCAAGTTCTCCCCCCGCCATTTGGCGTAGGACTTGGGTTTGTCCGTGAAGAAAAAACGGCGGGATTGGCCCTGGCTGACCTGCCAGCCCGGGACGGTGATGGAACCAAAGGGTTCGATCATCCACTTGTCCCCTTCCGAGATCCCCGCGGGTTTTCCCGAGATGGAATTGATCCCGTCCACCGTCAGGTTGACCGCCACCCTGACGGGCAGGGGATTGGTGAGCCTCACCGAGAACCGGTCGCCCTTCACCGCGCTCACGAAGGGCCGCCCTTCCCGCGCGCTTTCGGCCTCCACCCCTTGGCTGTCGCTGACCACTTCGACCTGGAACTGGAAGGGCCTGGTGCGGGCCTGATAGGTAAGTTGGCCGTCCTGCCACAGCGCCTGGCGATAGGAAACCGGCTCATTCCTCACGGCGGCCTGCATTTGGGAAGCCGCCGCCAGCAAGAGTCCCGTCAAAAACGCCTGTTTGAGTCGCATGATTTTCCTCCTAGGGGATGGGCCTTTGGGGGCCTTTAGGTCATGGGACCCGCCGCCGGGGGAAAGGTTCCCGATAAATTCCGTTTTTTCGGGGGAATAAAAAGGGCCTGGGTTCCACTGGTGGTAGAGGGAATTTAAAGCGGGACGGGTCTTCATGCGCCGAATTTGGCTTTTTTTATGGTTTTTTTTGGCCTCCGGCTTGGGGGCGGGGTTGGGCTTCGCCCAGACCGCCACGCCGACCATCACGGGAAGCCCCTCAAGGACCTTTACCCCCACCTCGACCCCAACGA
>DATKNU010000241.1:0-28706 GCA_035541195.1 bacterium | reverse complement strand
GGCCAATACCCTCATCACGCTTTATAACACCCGTCTGCGTTGCCCCCAGGCGACCGGCGTCACCGGGGTTAACTCGGCCACGGGCCTGAATCCCCTCAACCAACTTTTCGGGCTGGAATATATTCCCTGCAGCGCGGACGTCACCGCGCCGGTCACCAGTTTCAACAGCTATACCTTTACCAGCCAGGATCTTTCTTACGCGGTTTCCACCGCCCCCAAGAACACCGCCCGCTGGATCATCCAGCTCAACAACGTGCCGGTCAGCATCGGGGCGGCGGGTCCCTTGACGGTGGAAACCCGCATCGGCGCGGGCGTCACAACGTCCCAGGCGGGGGTCGCCTTATCCGCCGTGACGGCTTCGGCGGGCGCCACGATCCCGGGAACCACAATCGTCTTAAACGACGTCCCCACCAATTTGTCCCGGACCTACGCTTGGTTCGGCAAGACGCCGCCGCCCTATACCGAAAGGTACCAATACATGGGTGACCCGCGCGACTGCCCCTATTTGGACGTGAAGGTGGGCGGCCCCCAGGTGTCGGGCTTGGTCACCATCGGCCCCTGCAGTTACAACTGGTGGTTTAAGGACATTACCAACGGCAGCACGGGCGTGGACGGCTATTTGGGGTTCCTCAATACCGACGATGGCTGGGGCACGACGGCCTCCAGCGGTCCCATTTTGATGAACGAGGACGTACCCCGTTATTTCCAAACCCTGCGCAATGGGCTTTTGGCCACGACTTCCATATGGAGCAACGTCAACGGCTGGAGCGACTATTACATGGGTTTTGGGGGCGAGATCGGCTATGACCAATCGCCCTTCTCCAACAGCGTGAGCTATAACGGAACCCCCTGGACCACCACCAAGGTCGCCACCTTGAAGCAGGTAAATGAAATCGTGACCGAGTCTTGGGCGGGCTCTTCCCGCACCTATGTGCGCATTCCCGCCAACGTGGGCAAGTCGGGGGGCGTTTCCACCGATATGTGGTACGCCAAGCCCTGGCTGGGAGAACTGTATCCCGACAGCCAGTTCGCCAGCTTCTGGTACAAGAACGGCAACCTGCCCACCGCCGCCATGGCGACCTCCATCTTTTCCGCGGCCACCAATCCGGTGAGCTTTTACCGGGAGGATCCGGCCAACCTTTCCACGACGGTCAAAGCCGGTTCCATCACCTACACCACCACCCAAGGGTTCGTGCCCGGGGGGGAAATCGGCAAATCGCCCGGGCCTTGGGGTTGCCAGTCCTTCGCGGGCGGCACCACCAGCGGGCTGATCACGGGCAACACCTTGGAACACGACGGCGGGCCCAACAACAGCCAGACCGGCGCCATCCTGAGCTTGGCCACCACTTGTTTCAGCATTTTTGGGGTTCCCTTGTCGGGTTCGGTGAGCTGCACCCGCCCTTGGGACATCAACTTTACCGCCACCTCGGGCACGCCCAAGCCGCCCGAATGGGGCATCGCGGTCACGAACAACGGCTACAACAACGGCTACAGCACCCCGGTGACCCTGTCGATCCCCGCCATCAGCGGCACCAGCCGGATTTTCTACAACTCGGACGATACCAACACGGGCACTTGGCACGGCACCGGCGTGGTGCAATTGTCCAACGCGGCTTCCCAAAGGGCCTACCTGATCGAATCGGGGCTCGCCACCTCGGCCCAATTCGGCCCCGAGCAATTGGGCAAGACCTCCATGGTTTTCTTGTTGCGCACTTTCTTGGACGGCGGGTTGATGGCCGCCGTGACCCAGACGGGCCATATTGTCCAATTGCCGCTCATCGAGGAAGACACGCCCGAAGCGCCCACGGGCCAGTATCAGAACCCCTCGGTGATCCATGTGGTGGTCAACAGCGCGGTGGCCAGCACCACCAACCCCTGGTACCGCTTCGGCGGGCTGACGTCCACCTCGGGTAATTTTTATACCCAAGAATACCCGGGCTACACCACCTCGGCGCCCCTGACGGCCAGCACCTACAGCGAGGCCTCCACCCAGGTGCTCCAGTTAAACTTTAAATACGCCCTCTCGAATAATCCGGCGACCTGGTATTACATGAGCACGGGGGCCACCATCGCGGGCCAAGCCCAAACGGGGATCTACAACGGCACTTACGCGGTGACCACCACTAGCTTCCCGGTGACCTTCGCCTGGAACGTGTCGGACACCACCGCCTTCCCGCAGGCCGACTATGACGTGAGGTGCGAGGTTTACCGCCAGGGTTATCCCCTGCACTACAGTTTCCACACCATCACCTTGACCGTGGACCGGTAGGCGCGGCCATGCTCTTCCGCGGCAAGACCGGCAAGCTCAGCGCCAAGGCCCAGACCATGATCGAGCTTTTGATCTACGTGTCGGTCATGGGCATCATCACGCCGGCGGTCATCATGATCTTCATCAAGACCCGCCAGGGCATGGCTTCGGATGAGATGCACATCCGCCTGCAGACGCTCAATGAGCAGACCCTCAACCGCATCCACGAGCGCATCATCCAGTCCCGGCACCTTTTCCAGGGGCCCCTGCCCCCGGCCACTGGTTCGGACGGCACGTCCTTCGTGGCCGCGATTTCCATCACGGCCTCCGATCCACCCACCCTCACGGGGTCCAAAATGGCGGTGGCCCAGACCATCGCTTCCGGTTCCTTGTCGCCTTCCCAGGGCGCCTCTTTCTTCGGCAATTGCCTCTTGATGGGTTGCTATGACACTTCCCAGACCATCAAGACCGGCGGCACCTACAAGGGCTATTTCGCCCCCATGACGATTTCGGGCACGGGGGTTTCCCAGACCGTCGTGAACGGTTCGGTGACTTCCACCCTGCCCGCGGTGGTGGTGATCGACGTCTACCGGTTTTATTTCTATTACCTGACGACGACGGGCGTCCGGCAAGTCAAAAACGCCACCGACTACAACCTGATGGAGTGGCAGAGCATCCAATTCGCCGACTACCGCGAAATCAACGACATCCCGGATACGAACCTTCAAACCAAGGCGGCTTCCTGGCTGGCCAACCCGCCGGTGGCCTCGGGCTACCAGGCCGTGACGGTGGCTTGGGATCCGGACGCCACCGACCCCACCCAGGCCTTCTACCAATTGAGTACCAGTGGGATCGGCTCCACCGCGCTCAGCAGCTACAAAATCCCCGAGGCCCAGCCCGCGGTCAATTTGACCCAGGTTTCATCCGGGATCATCAGCAACGGCTTTAATTACGGGATCAGCGGCAATACCAGCGGCTTCATGGGCAGCGCGGCCGTGCCCCTTTACGCCACGGCCTCGGGGGCTTTCCCCGGCGGGTTCGAGGTGGGGCTCTCGGGGAACGGCGCGGGATTGGAAGTTTTGATCCGCTCCCTGGTCATCGCCTCGGGGGCCTCGGGCACGGGCGGCACCTGGAACGACAACAGCATGATCACCAACGCCCGGGACATCTGGTAACCGGCGCCCCTTTAAAACCCAGCAAGGCCCTTTTTGGAATCTTCCCAACCGCTTAGCTCCCAACATTGCGAACCCTGCGAAGGCGGCGTGCCGCCTTTAAGCGAGGCCGAGGCGCGCGAGGCCCTTCGGGCCCTGCCGGGCTGGGTGTTGGAAAAGGGCGCCATCGCCAAGGTTTTTTCCTTCAAGAATTTCTATGAGACGATGGCTTTCGTGAACGCGGTGGCCTTCATCGCCCACCGGGAAGACCACCACCCGGACCTTGAAGTGGGCTATAAGGCCTGCCGGGTGCGCTACCGCACCCACGCCATCGGGGGATTGTCCCAAAACGACCTGATTTGCGCCGCCAAGGTGGAAAAGCTTTTGTGAAGCCCCTGAAAACTTAAGCGGGCGCTGTAACTTCCCGGGACTTCCCCGTCTTATATTCCTGGGAACGCATTATTCACCCGCCGGTTCAGCCCATTGACTTGGAGGATTCATGCCGCCCCTGATCGCCGAAACTTCCGAAGGCCTCACCCTTCCCCAATTCCTGGAGCGCTACCCCTGGCCGGAGCAATGGCTTCGGCGGGGCAAGCCCATGCACTTTTTTTGGAAGTTCAACCTCCCGGTTTCGGTCGAAAAGCTTTGGCCCTATTTGACCGACCTGTCCGGCTTCAACCGCCGGGTGGGGTTGGGCGCCATGCGCTTCACCGAGAAGAACGGCAAATTGCAGGGCTTCGCGGTCAACGTGGGCACCCGCATGGTTTGGGAAGAGGTCCCCTGGGAATGGGAATATGGCAAGGAATTCAGCCACGCCCGCGTTTACAGCGAGGGCCTTCCTTATTACATGAGGGCCCGCTATCTCTTCGAGCCCACCCAGCCGGGGAACTGCCGCTTGACGGTTTACTTGTCCTGGATCCCCCGGGGCCTCAAGGCGCGGCTTCTCATCCACATCGGCCTCAAGCAGATCCACGCCGGCTACCACAAGGCCTTGAAGGAAATCGTCCAGGCCATCCGCAACGAAACGGCCTTGCGCCCGCCCGCCGCCCCGGTCCGGTTGACGCCGTCCGGAAAAGAGCGGCTCAAGAACATGGGCCAAAGCCTGGTGGAAAAGGGCATTTCCAAAACCTTGGCCGACCGTTTGGTGTCCTACGTGCAAAGCGCCCCCGACGACGACATTTACCGCATCCGCATCAAACCCCTCGCCCGCGATTGGCGCCTGGGCGAGCGGGAAGTCTTGACGGGGTTCCTTTGGGGGACCCGCCTGGGGCTTTTCAAGCTCACCTGGGACGTCATTTGCCCCCATTGCCGGGGCGTGCGCAACGAGGTGAACAGCCTGGGCGAGCTTCCCAAAAAGGGGAGCTGCGAGGCCTGCCAGGTGAACTTTGACGCCACCACCTTCAACGCCCTCGAGGTCACCTTCCACGCCCACCCCTCGGTGCGGGTGGTGGAAAAGCAGGTCTTCTGCGCGGCCGAGCCCGGCAAGAAACCCCATATCAAGCTGCAAAAGACCCTCAAGCCCTCGGACCGGCTGACGCTGGGCACCTTCCTCAGCACGGGCCGTTACCGGCTGCGCATCATCGGCAAGGAAATCTACAACCTGCTGGACGTGGACGACCAGGTCCCCAACAAGGAAGTGCGGTGGGACGACAAGCTCAGCGAGCAAAACCTCAAGAGCGCTTATTTCCCCACGCTGGTGCTGGAAAACCACGGGGCCCAAGACCATACCTTCATCCTGGAAGAAAGCCAGATCGACCAGGACACCCTTCGGCCCGTGGACCTGTTCAATTTCCAGAATTTCAGGGACCTCTTCTCGCAGGAAGCCCTGGCCTCGGATTTGAAGCTGGAGATCGGCGTGCAGACCCTGCTTTTCACCGACCTGGTGGGTTCCACCAAGTTTTACGAGGTGGAAGGCGACACCGTGGCCTTCACCGAGGTGAAGGAGCACTTCAACAAGGCCTATGAGGTGGTCCAAAAGCATGGGGGCGTCATCGTCAAGACCATCGGGGACGCGGTCATGGCGGCCTTCTCGCACCAGTTGGACGCGCTCCAAGCGGCCCTGGAGCTCCAGCGCTATTTCAACGGCAAGAACCCCGACACGCGGCTTCGGCTCCGGGTGACGCTCAACACCGGGTCCTGCCTGGCGGTGAACCTGAACAGCAACATCGATTATTTCGGGAACACCGTGAACCTGGCGGCCAAGATCCAGGCCGTGGCCGGCGCGGGCGAGATCGCCTTCACCGAGGCCACCTTGAACGACCCGGACGTGGAGAAGTTCTTGAAGGCCGGGAACATCCCGCTGGAAAAGCTGGATTTCGAGATGAAATGGTCCAAGAAGACCATCCCGGTTTACCGCATGAAGGTGGAGTAAGGCTCAGGGAGGGGTTGAAATTAAAAAGGCGCCCTCAATAAATGGGGGCGCCTTTTTGGTTTTTTAGCTTATTTCTTGGAAGAGCGGCCTTTCTTTTTCCCCTTGGCGGGACTCCAGAGGGCCTTGGCCACCTGCAGGAAGGTGGGCAGCAGCGAAACGAAGATGATGCCCAAGACCACCGCCTCAAAGTGCGAGCTCACCCAGGGCAGGTTCCCGAATAAATAACCCGAGCCGATGCAAAGCACCGTCCAGGCCAGGACCCCGACCAGGTTGAAGCGCGTGAACTTGCCGTAGGTCATCTTGCCCACGCCCGCCACGAAGGGCGCGAAGGTGCGGAAGATGGGGGCGAATTGGAAAAGCACCAGGGTCTGCACGCCGTGCTTCTCGTAGATCTCGTGGGTCTTGTCCAGGTACTTGCGGTTCACGAACCGGCCAAAGACGTTCTTCCCGAAAAGCCGCCCGATCCAATAATTGCTGTGGTCGCCCAAAAGGGCCGCCAGGGTCAAAAGCCCCCAGGCGAAACCCACGTTCAATTGGGCCGTGGCGGAGAGCGCCCCCACGGTGAAAAGAAGCGAATCGCCGGGCAGGATCGGCGTCACCACCAGGCCCGTCTCGCAAAAGATGACCGCGAAAAGCAGGCCATAGATCAGCGGGCCGTAGCTTTGCACCAACCCGGGCAGGTATTGGTTCAGGTGCAGGATATGGCTGATCAGGTCGTGGAGCGATTCCATGGCGTTCCTTAAAGGGGGATGAGAAGCGCGGTTAGCTTACCACGAAAAAAGCGGCTTTAGGCCGCCGGCGGCGCGGAGCCGCCGGGCGGAGGCTCGGCGGCCTCGGGCTTGGTGGGGTCTTGGGGCTCGTCCTTGGCCTTGGCGCGGTTGGCCCGGGAGGCCCTTTTGCGGGGAAAGCCGATTTTTCCCGTGTCCTCGTCATAGGCGAAGAGGTTCCCGAAGCGGGCCCATTGCCGGAAGGTCTCGAAGGTCTTCTCGTAATTTTCCGAGGGCAGGTTGAAGATGATGACCTCCTGCACGATCTCGGCGTCCAGCTTGCTGCGGGGGTGCTTGGCCAGGATGTCGTAGACCTGCTTGAAGATGCGCAGCTTGAGCAGTTGTTCCCGCCAGATGACCTGTCTTTGCTGGGAAGTGGCTTTCACGAATCGTTGGCCGTCGGGGGTCAGGACGACCTGGCGCTTGGGCGTGTCCACGAAATCCAGCAGTTCCAGGGCCTTGACCAGTTTGATGACCTCGCCGAATTCCTTGTCGGTCTCGGCGGCGATCTTGAAGAGGTCCTCGCGGCCTTCGCGGGCATCCAGGTATTCCAGCACGCCCACCATGATGCTGGGCGACGCGTCGGGCAGGGCCTCGGCGGGCGCCAGCTCATTGGGGGCGAGGACGGGTTCGGGCGCGTCGGGGATCTCATGGCCCGTGATGACGTCGTGCAGTTGGTCCACCATCTTGAGGAACTCGGGGGAGCGGTAGTCCCGGGGCCGGGGCAGCTTGTTTTCGATGATCTTGAGGATATGCCCCGGATGGGTGCCCAGCACCACGATGCGGTCGGCCATATAGACCACCTCGGGGATGTCGTGGCTGACCAAGAGCACCGAGGAGGGGTTCTTGTCGTGGGCGGCCCAGATGTCGATGACCTCCGCCCGGAGCGATTCGGCGGTGAGGGCGTCCACGTGGCTGAAGGGTTCGTCCATGAATAAAATCTCCGGGTCCACCGACAAGGCCCGGGCGATGCCCACCCTTTGTTTCATGCCGCCCGAAAGTTCCCGAGGATAGGTTTCCTCGAAGCCCGCCAACCCCACCATTTGGATGGCCTTCTGGGCCCGTTCCTCGATTTCACCGGCGGGGAAGCCCCGGGACTTGAGGGCCGTCTGGATGTTCTCGGCCACGGTCATCCAGGGGAAAAGGGCGAAGCTTTGGAAGACGATGCTGACCCCCGCGTTCAACCCCGCCAGGGGTTGGTCATGGGACAGTACCTCGCCCTTCGAGGGCGGGATGAGCCCGGCCAAGATGCGCAGCAGGGTCGATTTGCCGCAGCCCGATGGCCCCAGCAGCGCCACCACTTCGCGCTTTTGGACGCAGAGGTTCACGCCTTCCAGCACCTTGAGGGTCTTGCCGTTGGGCATGGAAAATTCTTGGCTGAGGTTGCGCGCCTCAATCAGCTTTTGGTCCGTCGGCAGGGTCGTGGTTTCGGTCGCCATCGGGGTCTCCTCAAGTTACTTGCTTAAAGAATACTTTTCCTCGGCCAAACGGTACAGGGGTTTCCAGACCAGCCGGTTGAAGGTGACCACCAGGATGGACATGACCACCACGCTGGCGGCCAAGAGCGGGAAGTCGGCGCCCTCGGCGGCTTGGCTGATCTGCGAGCCCAGGCCGAAGGCCGTGAGGGTCTGCCCCTTGTCGGTCACGTACTCGGCCACGATGCTGGCGTTCCAGGTGCCCCCGGCGGCGGTCACCATGCCGGTGATGAGGTAGGGGAAGATCCCGGGGAGCAGGACCCGGGTAAAGCGGGCCCAGCCCGTGAAGCCGTACATCCGGGAGGCCTCCAAAAGGTCCGAGGGGATGGCCATGGCCCCCGCCACCACGTTGAACAAGAGGTACCACTGGGCGCCGAGCAGCATCAGGGCCACGCTGCCCCAATTGAGGGAGACGCCCGCCCATTTCATGAGGATGAGCACGTAGGAAAAGAGCATGGGCGCCGGGAAGGAAGCCGCCACCTGCACGAAGGGCTGCACCAGCCGCGCCAATCGGGGCGACAGGCCGATCTTAAGCCCGAGGGGGACGGTCCAGAGGGCGGCCAGCCCAATGGTCACCAAGACCCGGCCCAGGGTGGCCAGGGCCTCTTCGATGATGAGCCACCACTGCCCCGGCGTCACCTTCAAGAACAACTCCACCATCTTAAAGCCGCCGAAGGCCATGGCCGCCACCAAGGCGATGAAACAAAGCAGGGAGAAAACCTTGACCAAACCCTGGTGGGCCGGCGAGGGGGGCTTGGGGGCTTCGGCGGGCGCGGCGGGAACGGTCTTGGGTTTGAACAAGCCCTGGAAAAGTCGGACGATCTCGGAGCGGCGCAGGAAATCGAGGAACCAAGACCCGGGGGCTTCCTCGCCGCCCCCTTCCTCGACGCGGAACTTTTGGCCCCAGACCACCAAGGGCCGCCACAAGAGTTGGTCCAGCGCCACGATCATCACCACCATGGCCAAGACGCCCCAAGCCCTGGCCGCGTCGTCGCCTTTCTCGGCGGCCACGCTCATATAAGAGCCCAGCCCGGGCAGGCGGAAGTCCTGGTTGCCCAGTTGGAAGGCCTCGCTGACGGTGAGGAAAAACCAACCGCCCGCCATGCTCATCATGCTGTTCCAAATGAGCCCCAGCGCCGAGAAGGGGATTTCCAGCTTCAGGGCCTTTTGCAGGGGGGTGAAGCCATAGACCGCGGCGGCCTCCTGCAGGTATTGGGGGACGCTCTTGAGCGACTGGTAGAAGCTGAAGGTCATGTTCCACACCTGGCCGGTGAAGATCATGAGCACCGCGGCCAGCTCCAGGCCCATGTTGCTGTGGGGGAAGACCGTCACCAGGGCCAGCACCAGCCCGGGCATGAAGCCCAGCACCGGGATGCTCTGCAGGATGTCGAGCATGGGAATGAGCACCTTCTCGGCCATGCGGTCCTTGGCGGCCCAATAGCCGTAAGCCAGCGTGAAGGCCAAGGACAGGCCGTAAGCCAAGAGGCCCCGGCAGAGGGAAAAAAAGGCGTATTTGGGCAGGGCCCAGGGGGAGAGGTCGATGTCCACGCTGGGCCGGTGGGCGCCGGTCCATTCACCGGCCACCGTCATCACGCCGAACACCAGCCCGATGAGGCCGAGGATGAGCGCCAGGTCGATCCACCAGATTTTCTGGTACCGGGCCAGGAAGGAGGTGGCTTCGCCCCATATTTTCTTGAATTGGATCATGGGCGCCCCGTGGAGGTTGAACAGCGGCTTCGCGGATTATCAAACCGCTTCCCGAGGCTTGTCAACGCGCAAATGCCCTTGGGACCGGAGCCGTGTTATCTTAGGGGCGTCCGTGATTTCCAAAGGTTAAGGGAAGGGAAAACCTTGCGCCCATTTTCATGGCTGTTGCTCGCGTGGAGTTTGGGGGGCCTGGCCCAAGCCGCCGAGCCCTCCCCCGCTTGGAAGTCCTTGGAGGACTTTTGGGGGGCGCCGGGTTGGCGGGAAAACGGCTTGGAGGTCCTGGGATTCCCCCGCTCGGACCTCAACGTCATGGTGGAGGGCGTGCCCCTCCAGGCCGAACTGGGCCTGACGTCGCGCCTCAAGTTCCGGGCCCTTTCCAAGGGGCTGGCGGTCAAGGGCCAGCTGGTGCTCTTGGACCAGGAAAGCCGCCGGGTGGAAGCCAAGCTCATTTTGGACGGCTTCAAGCTGGAGGGGTTGCAGTGCCTTTTGGTGGGGGAAACGCCGGCGGTGAAGCTCTTGGAGTTCTCCGGCAAGGGCGGGGAATCGATCCTCAACGCCCAGCTCAAGGAAATCCTGGGGCTGACGGGGACGCCCCCGACGCCCCTGTCTTTTCCCACGCCCGCTCCCGGCGAGGCGCAAGCCTGGGCCCCCCTGCAGGAAGCCCTGGGCCAAAAGGGTTTCGTCCAGGGTAAGACGCTTTGGGTGCTGGCCCCCGGGTTCTCGCCGGCGTCGGATCCCGGGATCGGGTTTTATTCCCTCCGCTTTCAAAAAGAAGGCGGCAACCTTTTGGTGATGGGGGAAGCCGTGCTGGAAGCGGCGCCCCTGGCCGCCGTTTTGAAAATCCTGGCCCATGAGAAAATGACCGTGACCGCCTTGGCGCCCTTGGCCTCCCAGGCCGGGGCCACGCGCCTGAGGTGGTGGGGCGCGGAAGACGCGGCGGCCCTCACCCGCGCGGTCCAAAAAGTGACGGCCTTGGCGGCCCCCTCGGACGCTTCGGCGGCCGAACCCACGCCGGGCCCCACGCCCGAGGCCTCCTCGGAGGGTTTATGAAAAGCCCCGGACGGCTGAAGTCAAACCTGGGCGCGTTGTTGGTCTGCGTGTTCCTCATCGGCATGGGTGAGGAGCTTTGGTCGAAGTTCATCCCCCCTTATTTGCTGGCTTTGGGCGGCACGGCCTGGATGGCCGCCGCCTACGGCACCCTGCGGGATTTTTTGGACGCGGTTTATTCCTACCCCGGCGGGTGGATCCACGACCGCTTGGGCGGGCGGCGCGCCCTTTTTCTCTTCACGGGCCTCTCGATGGCCGGCTACCTTATTTATTGGGCGAGCCCCAACGGTTGGGTCTTCCTGATCGGCGCTTGCTTCGCCCTGGCTTGGACCAGCTTTTCCTTGCCGGCGATGTTTGACATCGTGGCGGAAAATTTGCCCTCGGCCTGGCGTTCCTGGGGCTTCAGCCTGCAGGCCATCCTCAAGCGGGTGCCCTTGGTGGCGGGCCCGGTGTTGGGCGGGTGGCTCATCGCGCGGGCGGGCCTTCGGGACGGGTTTCGATGGGGCTTGGGGGCGAGCCTGCTTTTGGCGCTGGCCTCCCTTTGGGTTTTAAAACGCTACTATCGGGAAGAGAAAAAGCCGAAGGCTGACGGCCAAACCCTAACGGGGCTTTGGCGGCGCATGAAGGTCGACTTGAAGTCCCTCTTGGCTGCGGATTGCCTGATCCGGCTCGCCGAGGGCATCCCGGACGTCTTCGTGGTGCTTTACGTGATGGGGCCCTTGGGGCACAGCGCCCTGGAATTTGGCTGGCTCATGGCCCTGCAGATGGCCACCTCCATCCTCCTTTACCTGCCCGTGGCCCGCTGGACCAGGGGCCTTAACCGAAAACCCTGGGTGCTTTTGACCTTTTGTTTTTTCGCCCTCTACCCGGTGGCGGTGGTTTGGGCCCCCAACGGTTTTTGGCTCGCGGCGGCCTTCGTCATCGGGGGCGCCCGCGAAATCGGGGAGCCTTCCCGAAAGGCCATGATCGCGGACTTGGCGGGCGCCGCCGCCCGGGGCCGGGTCGTGGGCCTCTATTATTTGGTCCGGGGCCTGGCGGTTTTTCCCGCGTCCCTTTTGGGCGGTTGGCTTTGGGTCCGGGACCCGAAATGGCCCTTTGAGGCGGCCTTTGGCTTTGGAATCCTGGGCTTCCTCTTTTTCTTATGGCGGGGCCGGGATTTGAAGACCCTCCAATAAAGCGTCAACCCATTTTGGGGGGGCCGCGAAAAGTCAAAACATCAAGACAAAGTCCGCCGCCAAGAAAGACAAAAGCCGGGGGATTTACAAGATTTTCCGCCTTTTCTTTGGCGGTTCTTGGCGGTGAAAGGGTTTTTAAGGCAAGGGGCGCCGGCCATTTTCGCCCGCGGGGATACTCCATTTTCAAATCCGCTTCATGCTAGAATGCCCCGCTTTTAGGACCCAACCACCCTTAATTCATCGGATATGGAGGACGGACAATGGCAGCGGAACAAGCGAAGGCCGACATCGGCATTTTCGGGATCGCCGTGATGGGGGCCAACCTGGCCATGAACATGGAAGACCACGGTTTCACCGTGTCGGTGGTGAACCTGCGCAGCGACCGCGTGACCCCCTTCATGAAGATGAACGCGGGTAAAAAGTTCATCGGCGCCCATACGCTTGAGGAATTCGTCAACTCCCTCAAGACGCCCCGCCGCATCATGCTGATGGTCAAGGCCGGCGACCCGGTGGACGACGCCATCAAGATCCTCAAGCCCCTGCTCGCCAAGGGCGACATCATCATCGACGGCGGCAATTCTTGGTTCAAGGACACCCAGCGCCGCGAGGCCGAGCTGACCAAGGAAGGCTTCTATTTCTTCGGCGCCGGCGTTTCGGGCGGCGAGGAAGGGGCCCGGTTCGGCCCCTCCATCATGCCCGGCGGCAGCGAGAAGGCCTATGAGTTCGTGAAGCCCATCTTCGAGGCCATCTCGGCCAAGACCAACTCGGGCCCCTGCGTCACCCATTGCGGCCCGGACGGCGCCGGCCATTTCGTGAAGATGGTGCACAACGGCATCGAATACGGCGACATGCAGCTCATCGCCGAGGCCTACGACATCCTGCGCAAGGTCTTGGGCCTGTCGGCCCCCGAGCTGGCGGCCATCTTCGCCGAGTGGAACAAGGGCATCCTGGATTCGTTCCTGATCGAGCTCACCGCCAAGGTCTTGACCGTGACGGACGAGGAGACGAAGAAGCCCCTGGTGGACCTGGTCCTGGACAAGGCGGGCCAAAAGGGGACCGGCAAGTGGACGGCCCAGATCGCCCTGGACATGGGCGTTCTCATTCCCACCATCGTGGCCTCCCTGGACGGCCGCGGCATGTCCAGCATCAAGGAAGAGCGCGTGGCGGCCTCCAAGCAGATCAAGGCCGTGCCCATCACCTACAACAAGGCCGAGAAGCAGGCGCTCATCGACGCCGTCCGGGACGCTCTTTACGATTCCAAGGTTTGTTCCTATACCCAGGGCATGCGCCTCATCAAGGCCGCTTCCGACGAGTACAAGTGGAACGTCAACTTGGGCGAGATGGCCCGCATTTGGAAGGGCGGTTGCATCATCCGCGCCCGCCTGCTGGACGAGATCATGAAGGCTTACGGACGGAACGCCTCGCTGCCGTCGTTGCTCCTGGACGATTCCTTCAAGAAGCAGATCGAGTCCACCCAGGACAACTGGCGCAAGGCCATCTCCATCGCCGTGGCCAACGGCATCCCGACCCCGGCCATGAGCGCGAGCTTGGCTTACTACGACGCCTACCGCACGGCGGACCTGCCGCAGAACCTGACCCAGGCCCAGCGCGACGCCTTCGGTTCGCATACCTACGAGCGGGTGGATCATTTGGAAAAGGGCTTTATCCACAGCGAGTGGCTGAAGAACGCCAAGTAAATCCGGATGAGGGGCGCGGGCGGGGCGAAGCACCCGCCCTGTTCCAAAGTCATTTGGAAAAGGGCTTTATCCACAGCGAGTGGCTGAAGAACGCCAAGTAAATCCGGGGTTTCCCGGCCTTGAGGCCCTTGAACTAAAAGGCCGGGGTAACCGTCCAATCAATAGTCGTGGATTTAAATTCATCGGTGGAGGTTGTCATGCGTTTGAAACTTTTCGTGGCGGGACTGGCTTTGGCCTTGGCCGCGCTTTTGGGGCCGACCCGTTCCAACGCCCAGGACTTCAACCTGGGGCTGGAAGCCGGCGCTAATTTTTCCAATTTCTTGGGTGACGTGAGCTCGGTGGGCAATTTGAACGACCAGCGCCTGGGTTTCATCGGCGGGGGATACCTGTCGCTGAACTTCGGCAAGTCCTTCTCGATCCGGCCTGAGGTGCTTTACGAGCAGAAGGGCGCCGAGATTTCCGGCACCTCCAGCCACGCCGAACTGGATTACATCGAGATTCCGGTACTCTTGAAGTTTGGGCTGGGCACGCCGGTCATCAACCCTAGCATCCTCCTGGGCGCCTCGGTGGGTTGGAATGTTTTGGCCCGGGACCAGAGCGGCGACATCAGCAACATCAACCAATCGGACGTGGCCTTGATCGGCGGTTTGGAACTGGACATCGACCGCTTCAACCTCAGCGGCCGTTATGAGCTGGGCGTGGAAAACGTGGCGAAGGGCACCAATGCCCAGAACGGCACCCTCACCTTTTTAGCCGGTTATTCCCTGTTCTAAGAATCCCGCGCGGGACAAAGGCCCAACCAAGCGTTGGGCCTTTTTTATTTAAGCGTCCGGATGGCCCAAACTGGCCGGGGGTTGTTAGCTCCGCTCAGGAGACCCGGCGGCGTTGGGCCTTTTTTATTTGAGGCGCCCCTGGGTTGTGGGATGATGGAAGCATCTTCCACCGGGAGACGGGATGCTCGAATTACAATCCTTGCAGGCGCTTTCCACTGTCAATTGCGGTTGGCTTTGGCTGATCGCGGGCATCCCGCTTTTGGGGGCCCTGGTCAATTTGTTCCTTTCCTTCCGTTTCCCCGCCCCGCGCTTGGCCGGGGGCATCGCCTTGGCGGCCTCGGGTTTTTCTTTCTTCCTGGCTTTCCTGGCCTTCCTGACCTTGAGGGGGCTGCCCGACAACACGGTTCTTTTCCAAAGCCTGCTGAACTGGATGGAAATCTCGCACCTGCGCTTTCCCCTGGGGCTCCAGCTGGACGACTTGTCGTTGGTGCTCACCCTTTTCATCACTTGGATCGCGGGGTGGATCCATCTTTACGCCTGGGGCAGCCTCAAACCCCAACCCGGGATGGACCTGGGCCGTTATTTCGCCTGTTTGAACCTGCTGCTTTTTTTCATGTTGGTCCTGGTCATGGCCGACGGTTTTTTGCTGCTGTTTTTGGGTTGGGAAGGCGTGGGGCTTTGCTCCGCCTTTTTGATCGGCTTCGGCGGCGTCGAGGGGCCGGCCGCCCGGGCCGCCCAGCGGGCCTTGGCCGTCCATCGCCTCACCGACGGGGCCTTCCTCATGGGCACGCTGTTGGTGGTGGCCCTGGCCGGCACCGCCAACTTCAACGACCTGGAAAGCCTGCGGCAGGATTTCCATGAGGGACAGGCCACCCTCCTTTGTTTTTGCTTCCTCGTGGCGGCCTTGGGCAAGTCGGCCCAGTTCCCCCTGTCCCATTGGCTGCCCCAATCCACCGCGGGGCCGGCGCCCGGGGTGGGGCTTCTTTATTCGGTCACCCTGGGCGTCACGGGGGTTTATTTGGTGGCCCGCCTGCACTTCCTTTTCGTCTTGGCGCCCTGGGCCACCACGGTTATGGCCTTGGCCGGAATCCTGACCGCGCTGGGCGCGGGGTTCCTTTGCGCGGTCCAAACCCAACTCAAGAAGGTTTTGGCCTATTGGGCCCTGTCCCAAATGGGGTTGATGTTTTTGGCCTTGGGCGTCACCGCCTATATCGCCGGGCTTTTTCATTTGATCACCTTCGGCTTCTTGCTTCCCCCGCTTTGGCTGGCCGCCGGCTCGGTCATGGGGGCCTTAAAGGGCGAGCAGGATATCCGCCGGATGGGGGGCCTGCTCAAGCAGATGCCGCTGACGTCCCTGGCCTTTCTCTTGGCTTGGTTGGCGGCCATTGGCCTCGCGCCCTTCTCGGTTTTTTTCAGCGCCAACGAGGTTTTGTGGCGGGCCCTGGCCACGCCCAATCCCTTGGTGCCCTGGTTGCCCCAGGTTTTTTGGGGCATGGGCTTGGCGGCGGCGGGCTTGGCGGCTTACGCGCTCACGCGATTGGCGGCCCTGGCTTTTTTCGGCCCGGAAAAAAACCACGGCCATCGGGAGGACCGCCGGCCTTTCCAGGACGCGCCCCTGGCCATGACGGTGCCCCTGCTCATCCTGGCGGTCATTTCCCTGGGGATCGGCTGGATCGAGCTGCCCGAATCCATCGGCGGCGGGGCCCGGCTCCATCATTTCCTCGATTCCACCTTCCGGCTCTCGACGCTGGAGTCCAACGGCTTGGCGGGCAATTGGCAGCCCATCCTCATGTTGGTTTTCCTGGCGGTGGTTTTGGCCGGCGCCGGATTGTCCTGGTACTTTTATTACGTCAAGCCCCGTTGGTCCTCGGGGCTCATCCATTGGCTGGACCAGGCGGGGAAAACCGAGGCGCCCTGGTTCGGGTGGGATTCTTTTTACGAGAAGGGCGCCTTGGGTTGGGCCCGCCGGGCGGCTTATTGGGTTTGCCAAAGGTTGATCGATGAGGTTTTGCTGGGGTCGGTGGTGGGCTTTTTGGGCCGCCGGGCCGCGGGTTGGGTGCGCGTCTTGAAGAAGAGCCACCTGGGATGGGCCCAGTTTTACCTGCTCTATGTTTTGGGCGGCGCGGCTTTGTTGGTTTACTTCGCTTTTCATTGAACGGGGGAACGGTTTGACCCTTTCTTGGATTTTGGGCCTGCCCTGCTTGGGCGCGCTGCTCATTTTTTTATCGCCGAACCCCAAGGGCGGCTGGCGCCTGGCCTTGGGCGCGTCCTTGGCGGCCTTCGTCCTGTCCCTGCGTTTTTATTTGCAATTCGACCCCTTTGACGGCGGGTTCCAATTCAAGCAAAGGCTGGATTTGGGGGCCTGGCTGGGGTTCCATGACAGCCTGGGGTTGGACGGGATCTCGTTGGGCTTCGCGCTTTTGACCACCTTCCTGATCCCCTTGGCGATCGCCGGCGACGTGAAGAACCGCCGCGAGAGGGGCAAGGCCTTTTACGCCTGCCTTTTGCTTTTGGAAAGCGTGATGCTCACGGCCTTCGCCGCCAACGACCTGTTGTTGTTCTTCCTGGCTTGGGAAGGGGTGATGGTGGTGCTTTTTTACCTTTTCCGTTTTTTCGGGTCCTCGAGGCGGGCGCCCGCCACCTTCCAATTCATGGTCTTCCAAATGGGCGCCTCCCTGCTGTTGCTGGCGGGGTTTTTGATGGTGGCCCACCAGACCCATACGTTCGATTATTTCGAGATCTTCGACCAAACCCTCCCGGATGACCTGCAATTTTGGGCCTTCTTGGCCCTGACGGCGGCCTTCCTCATCCAGATCCCCCTGCCGCCCTTCCACAGTTGGATGTCGGATCTTTGGGCCGAGGCGCCCTCGGGCGGGGTCTTGGTCCTGGCGAGCCTTTTCGCGTCCCTGGGGGTTTACGGTTTGGTGCGCTACAGCGTGCCTTTTTTCCCCTTCGCGGCCAAGGCCTTCGAGCCGGTTTTCCTCGGCCTGGGATTGGGCGTGGTGCTTTATGGGACCCTGCGCGCGGCCCTGCAAAACGACCCGAGGCGCCTGGCGGCCTCCCTCACGGTGGCCCAGATGGGTTGGGTGCTTTTGGGCCTTTTCAGTTTCTCCATGATCGGGTTCCAAGGCGCGCTGCTCAAGACGCTGGGGTCGGCCTTGTCCCTGGCCTTTTTTTTGACGGTGCTGGCCATGGTTTTGCGGCGGCGCCCGGCCCGGGAGCTGGACCATTTCGGGGGGTGGATCTTGAAGGCGCCCCGGCTGGCGCTGGCCTTTTTCGTCGCCCTGTTGGGCTTGGGCGCCTTTCCGGGCTTGGGGGTCTTCAGCGGGGCCTTTTTGATCCTGCTGGCGGTTTATCAGGCGTCGCCGTGGCTGGGGCTGGCCCTGGCGGGAAGCCTGCTTTTCTCTTCCTGGCCCCTGATCCGGTTCTTCGAGAAAATTTTCCTGGGGCCCATGAAGTCCAGCGGGAAGGTCGAGGACCTGTCCTGGCGGGAGGCGCTTTTGCTCCTGCCCCTCTTGGCCGCGTCGGTTTGGATCGGCGTCTGCCCCAACGCGCTGCTTCAGCCCATGGAAAAAACCGTGCAGTTGAACGTGCTCCAACGCTTGAACACGCTTCCGGTCATGACCGACTTCGCGGCCTATCAGCGCATGCTGCAGGGCCAAAAGAAGTAACCTTCCAAGCCAAGGCGCCAAGCCCGCCAAAAATCAAAATGAGTTGAAGGTAAAAACCCGGGGGATTGGGTTTTGAAGGATGGTTTTATTTGACCTGTACGGCGGCTCGGATGCCCTTGCTGGCGGGGAAGGCGCCCGCGGCCAATTGTTGCTGGATGGCCTGCGTGCCCTTGAGGTAAGCGTCCCAAAAGGCCAGGGTGGCTTGTTCCACGTAGGGGTGGAAGCGGGAGCCGCCGCGGCTGCCGTCCAATTGGCGGTCGCTGAAGTCCATGTGGCCCGCGCCGGAAAGCACAATCTCGAACTTATGATGGGGCGGCAGGTGCTTGAAGGCTTCCCCTCGCCACTCCACGGGTTCGCCGTTGAGCCCATGGTCTTGGCTTCCACGGATGAGCAGGACGGGCCTTAAAATCGGCCGCCAGGATTCCAAATCAAACCCCGGGTTGGAAGTCCCCGGGGGCGAAAGGCCCACGAAGCAGGTCACCCGGTTGTCCTGGAAAAACCTCTCGGAACCGTCGGATAAATGCGCCCTCGCGCCCGCCACCGCCAGGGCCGTGTAGGCCCCGAAGGAATGGCCGGCCACGCCGATGTGGGTCGGGTCCACGCGGCCCTTGAGGTCCGACACCTGGGACTCGATGCCGGGCAGGGAATCGATCACGAAGGAAATGTCCTGGGGCCGGTCGATGAGGTTTTGGTCCTTGCGGGTGGACTGCACGATGTTGCGCAGGCTGGTGAGGGGTTTTCCTTTTTTCATCAGGTAGGCGTCACTGCCCTTGTGCCCGAGGAAGAGGCAAAGATAACCGTGCTCGGCCCAATAGTGGCCCAGGTAGCCGTAGGAATCCTTCGAGCTTCCGGCCTCGGGCGAGAAGAGGATGACGGGCAGGCGTCCGGGGAAATTGGAGGCGCGGGGGTCGTAAATTTTCACGGCCACGTCGCGGTCGCGGGTATCGTCGTGCAACACCAGGCTTTGAGTGTTGACCACGACCTTGACCGCGTGGGGCTTGGCCCCAAGCGGCAAGGGGGCCAGGGAGAGGGCCAGGGCGGCGGCGAAGATGGAAGGCCGGAAGGGCAAGGTTGTCCCCAGGGGTGGAATGGCGACGGGCCATTATCCACTATTTTGGCCCCGGGCTTCACCCACAAGCCCGATTATTTTAAAGAACCGTTCGGTTATTGATTATGCCGGTTCGGCGGGTTAAAAGAAGGTCAGCCCAAGCTTGGAGGAGCCCCATGCGCACCATCGGCCTTTTGTTTCTTTCCAATATCTTCATGACTTTCGCCTGGTATGGGCACTTGAAGACCCTTCGGGACAAGCCCCTGATGGTGGCGGTTTTGGTGAGTTGGGGCATCGCTTTTTTCGAGTATCTGCTGCAGGTGCCCGCCAACCGGCTGGGTTACGGCGCTTTTACCTTGTCCCAGCTCAAGATCACGCAGGAAATCATCACCATGGTGGTTTTCGCCGGCTTTGCGGTCTTTTACATGCGCAAGACCCTGAGCCTGGATTTTCTTTACGCGGGGATTTGCCTGGTGGCGGCCGCTTATTTTATTTTCCGCGGGTCCGACACGGCGGGATAAATCGGCCAAGCGCGCAGGGAAGTGGTTTACCCATCCGCCTAAAATGGTTTTTAGAAATATAAATCCCGTTTAATTCAATCAAGTTACTTTCCCGAAACTTGCATTGGACGGGCCGGGAAGGGATCATCTCGTCAAACTTCACGCCACCCCCCGCGGGGGGCGGGACAGCCCTGAAAGGCTGACGACATGAACCGTTCCATCCTGGTGTTGATCCTGATGGCCTGCGCGGCCATGCCGCTGGCTTGTGATTGCGGCAAGATGGACCCCACCAACCCCAACGCGGGCGCCGCCGGCACCCCCACCGCCACGGTTTCGGGCACCCTCACGCCGCCCGCCACCGCGACCCCCACGGTCACTTTAACGGTGACCTTGACGCCTTCCCAAACGCCCAGTCCCACGGTGACTTTGACCCAGACCCCGCTGCCCAGCGATACGCCCACCCGCACGCCCACGGCCACCAAAACCCCGACCCCCACGGTGACGCCGACGAACACGCCCAGTGACACGCCCACGCGGACCCCGACCCTGACGCCGACCTTGACTCCCACGTTAACGCCCACGGTCACCTTGACCTTCACGCCCACTTTGACGCCGACCAATACGCCCACCAGTACCCCGACGGCTTGCCAGACTAAGGCTCTGACAGGTAATAGTACTGATGGAGGATCAGGAGCGACCGATATAACAAGTCTGACAGTGGGATTGTCACCCGTCACCATTGTGTCGGGAGGTTTAGCCCAAATCGCGGATTTAAAATTTAATATTGATCATTTGCTGACTAATCCACAATTACAAGTTTGCATTTATTCAGATAATGGTGGCGCCCCAAGCGCACCTTCGAGCCTGATCGTCAGCACCGTTACAAGTGCCTACACGACGGGGGTTAATTCGGTGACTTTCTCGCCCAGGCTTTACTTACCTGGCGGGTCAATTTATTGGATCGGTGTTTTCCCAACCACGACAGATGCTTTCCCTCTTTATGGATCGAGCGTGGGAGTTTTAAAAGATTATCCCGGGAACTCGGGAACACTCTACCCGAGTCTTTCTGGTGTTTCGCAGAATGGGTCTTTATCCCATCCGTTAGAAATTTGGTTGGAGTATTGTCAGTAAAGTCTTTTTAGAACAACAGAGAAGCGGCGCCTTGCGCGCCATATTGATTGCCGTAACCGCTCGGGTCATTCGCCACTTGGGGCTGGCCGATGAAAAGGTTCAAATCCAACTTGAGGCGGGCATCGGCGTAACCGAGACCCCCCGAGAGGGTGTTGGTTTGCACCTCCAACCCCGGGTCAATGGGGAAGAAGAATCCGGGTTGCTCTGCGGTCCCCTTATTGTTGGCGTCCTCATAAGTGAAACCCAGCCGAACGGCCCAGTGCTTGGAAATCCACCGTTCCCCGCCCACTGAAATCTTGTAGTCGAAATAGTTGTTCGTCGTGGTAACGCTGGCGGAATTGCCCTCATTGCCGTTGATTCCCGCCGCTGAAACCTGGATTCCAAGGGTGTAATCCTGGGGGTTCTCGAAGCCCACGCCAAATTGGCCGTTCCAGCCCGTAATGCTGGCGCCGCCATTGGCCGCGCCCGAAGTTTGATAGCTGTTGCTATTGTCGATTTCAAGGGTGAAAGCCCCGCCGGTTTTTAAATTCAAGCCCGAAGCGATGGGGCTGGTTATTTTGAAAACGGCGATCCCGGCTGAAATTGTGCCGGATTCGGCCTTGAACTTAGAAATGTTGGCGATGGCACCCGAATTGGTTGAATCTTGTTCGAAAGAAACATCAAAATTAGCCAGACGGCCCACAAGGGCGGCCTGGAAACCTGGCGAATCGAAATAAATTTCAGGTCCCCAAGTGAGTACATTTTGGTCGGTGGTAGTTTGAGTTAATGTGAAGGTGTTGGTGCTCAAAGTATTGCTGACGGGGAGGCTGTCCACTTCTTGGCTTGGAGTTAATTGAGTAGATACAATCCCGCCGACTCTCAAATGATCTTGTTTGGTGTTGTCGGTGCCTAAAAGGTTAATCAATATGGCTCCTGTGCCCGACAATGAATTCATAGTTCCTGTTGCGGATAAAATTTCATCTGACGTGACAGTGGTCAAAAAGTGGTCTTTGAATTTTACGTTCGATTGAGACGGTTGTATCTGCCCGCCCAGGGTGAAAATCCCAAAGTCATAAGCGGTTTTAAAAGTGCCCCGATAGCGGTCGTTGGTGTCCACGTTGTTGGACGGGTTCTGTTCGCCTTCGGTATGCAAAGTGTCCCCGTCGGCTTGGATGGCCCAGTTGTTGTTTAAAAAAGCGATAAGCCCGTGGTACTTCACGTTGTCGCTGGTCAGGTCGTTCATCGCGCCGTAAACGTGGAATTGGTCGCCGGAAGGCGGGAAATATTCCTTCACCCATTCGCCGCCCGCGTCAAAGCGGGTTTGGGGGGCAAGCAAAGCGAGGCCGGCGGGATCGCCCAAGTTGAAGGGGTTGACGTCATCCACCTCGTCGGTGACCACCAAGCTGAGGCCGCCCGTGGCATCCACCCGGGCATCGGAGGCGTAAGTCGGGTTTTGGGAAAAAAGAAGCGTGAAAATCGCCCCAAGCAAAGCTTTTTTCATGGTTTACCCTGAAACGGAATTGCCAAAGTATAGCATGGGCCTAAAGGCCGCATTTTAAAAATGGCCCTCTTTCCGCTCTCGAGGTGGGAGGGGACGGGTATAATTTGGCCCAGGTAAAAGGGTCATTTCATAAAAAAGGGCGGGATTTCATATGAGGAATTTTTGGAGCGGGGTGGGATTTCTGATTTTGGTCTTTGGGATTCAAGCGCCCTTGTGGGCCCAAGTGGGGACGCCCGTCCCGGCGGGATCCGATTTGAACGGCGCCGACGCGCCGGCTTTGCCGGACTTAAGCCAACTGGATCTTCCGGTTGTTCCGACCCCTTCCCAAGCCAGCCAGCCGGTCCAACTGCCGCCGCCTCCGACCGCTGTGCCCACACCCACCTCTGTGCCTTTGGCGATGCCCGTCAACACGGCGACGCCTGTCCCATCCATGCCCGCGCCGCCCGCGGTTTCGAACGTTTTCGCCGCCCCGACGGTTGCTCCCGCTGAAGGCCAAGTCTCGCAGGGGGGCCTGGCCCCGCAGGGGGGCTTGGCCGACTACTATCCTTGGACGAAGGGCAAAAGCTTGAGCTACCAATATTTGAAGTCCGCCGGCGCCAAGCGCACCCGGTTGGTGGAGTGCCTGGAACAAGAAACCATGCCCAACGGCACGGTGCATTACACGCTCAAAACCACCGAGGGCGCCCAAGCCGTGCAGGACAAATATTCGCTCTATGACAACAAAGTGGACCATACCTTCGCGGGCAAGATGGCCCTCGCCGGCCATACGATCCTGGCCATGCCTTCCGCGACGGCGCCCGCCGAGTGGCAATTGAAGGGCGGGGATGGCTTGACCCACGCTTATAAGGCTTCCTTCGGCCAGGCCCAGGTTTACCAAAAAGTTTATCCCGATTGCGTCATCGTGACGGATAAGGCCCTTTCGGGCGGCAAGGCCCTTTCCACCCGCCTGGAATACTACGCCAAGGGCATCGGCCTGGTGGCCGTGGAAACCTACGGCCCGGGCATGAAATTGATCCCAGCCGAATCCCTGGCTTTGGTTGAGGACGGCCGGTAAAACCGCAGTCCTTTGTCCGGCTCGATCGGCCTTTCACGGCCAAAATCGGGCCTTTTGAGCCGGAAAAGTCTTGCGGCAGGCCCAAGGGCCCGATTATGATGCTTTCCCTGACACGACAACCCCGGTTGGATACTATTTAGGAGGCAAGTTTTAAAATGGCTAACGACATTGTAATCGCATTCGGCGGCGCGGCGGGCGACGGTAACGCCTCAGCCGGCAACATCCTGGCCCAGGCCAGCGCCCGACAAGGCCTCCACGTTTACGCCTACAACAGCTACCAATCCCTCATCCGCGGCGGACATTCCTACCTGCGCATCCGCATCTCCGACAAGAAAGTCACCAACCACGGCGATCAAGTGACCGCCTTGGTGACCCTGAACCAGGATTCCATGAACCGCCACCTTTCCGAACTGGTGTCCGGCGGCTTCTGCATCTACAACAGCGACAAGCTCAAGGCCGGCACCGCGCCCGCGGGCGTGCAGATGTGCCCCTTCCCCTTCTATGAGATCGCCGGCAACGACGCCCTGCCCGTCATGCAGAACACCGTGGCCATCGGCATCCTGACCCGCATGATCGGCATGGACTTTGACGTGCTCAAGTCGGTGTTCGAACACACCTTCGCCAAGAAGCCCCAAGTGGTCGAAGCCAACGTCAAGGCCGCCAAGGCGGGCTATGACTACGCCGAGAAGAACTTCAAGCCCCTGGCCAACGCCTTGGGCAAGACCAAAGAAAAGCTGGCCTTCGTGACCGGCAACGAGCTTCTGGCCATGGGCGCCGCCAACGCGGGCTGCAAAGTGTACTGCGCCTATCCCATGAGCCCGGCCTCGGGCATCCTTCACTGGATGGGCGCCCACGGCAAGGACCTGGGCATCTGCGTGCGCCAGGTGGAAGACGAAATCGGCGTGATCAACATGACCATCGGCGCGGCCCACATGGGCACCCGCGCGATGTGCGCGACCTCGGGCGGCGGTTTCGCCTTGATGACCGAAGCCATCGGCATGGCCTCCATCATGGAAACCCCCATCGTGGCCATCAACGTGATGCGCGGCGGGCCCTCCACGGGCTTGCCGACCAAACAGGAGCAGGGCGACCTCAACCAGGCCATCGGCGCCTCGCCCGGCGACTTCCCCCGCATGATCCTGGCCCCGACCTCGATCCCGGATTGCTACCGCACGGTGGCCGAGTCCTTCAACTGGGCCGAGAAGTACCAGATCCCCGTGATCCTGCTGTCGGACCTTTTGATGAGCGAAGGCACCGAGACCGTGGGCGTGGATTGGTTGGACTATGAGCCCAAGATCGACCGCGGCGAGATGATCTTCGAATACAAGGGCGGTCCGACGAACTACTACCGCTATAAAGACACCCCCTCGGGTGTGTCGCCCCGCGCCATTCCGGGCACTCCCGAGCATCTTTACGTGTCCGCCACCGACGAGCATGACGAGGACGGCGTGACCATCTCGGACGTCTACACCGACCCGATCATCCGCAAGAAGATGGTGGACAAGCGCGCCCGCAAGATGGACGCGCTCCTGAAGGAACTGCCGCCCCCCCAAATCGAGGGCCCGGCCGACGCGCCCGTGACGCTCATCACCTACGGCTCCACCTGGGGCGTGGTGAAGGAAGCCGTCGAGACCCTCAATAAAGAGGGCGTGAAGGTCAACCACCTGTCCATCAAGTACCTGGTGCCTTTCCAAGAAAAGGAAGTCACCGCGCTGCTCAAGGGCAAAAAGACCGTCGTGGTCGAAATGAACAAGTCGGGCCAGTTCGCCCGCCACCTGCGCGCCGAAGCCGGCATCACGGTGGACGCCAACATCCGCAAGTACGACGGCGAGCCTTTTGAGCCCAAGCATGTCGTGGCCGCGGTCAAGGAAGTCTTGAAGGGCAAGACCCTGGTCGAATCCCAGTCGGTGGAACCCGGTTGGCGCACGCCGCATCCCCCGGGTCCGGGCGTGTTGTCGACTTCGTCGACGCACTAAGAGTAAAGAAAGCCAAAGCCGAGAACTAACCGTACCCTTCGGGGTCCAACAACAGGAGGAAGTTATGCCGACAGCGGTAGCCGCTCCCAGAGACGCGAAGTTGTACAAGCCGGAAGTTCCGCCCGATTGGTGCCCGGGTTGCGGGGACTACGGGGTTTTGACCGTGCTCCAGCGCGCCTGCGGCGAGCTGGGATTGCCCAACGACCAGCTGATGGTGGTGTCGGGCATCGGCTGTTCGTCCAACCTGCCGGGCTTCTTCCGTTCCTACGGCATGCATTCCCTGCACGGCCGTTCCTTGCCGGTGGCCACTGGCGCCAAGATCGCCAACCATGAGATGACCGTCATCGCCTGCGGCGGCGACGGCGACGGCTACGGCATCGGCCAGGGCCATTTCATCCATTCCATGCGCCGCAACATCAACCTGACCTACATCGTGATGGACAACGAGATCTACGGCTTGACCACCGGCCAGACCTCGCCGACCTCCGAAACCGGCATGAAGACCAAGTCCACCCCCCACGGCAACCCCGAGGGACAGCTCAACCCCATGGCCATGGCCTTGGCGGCGGGCTGCGGGTTCGTGGCGCGCGGCTTTTCCGGCGACATCAACCACCTCAAGAGCCTCTATACCCAGGCCATCCAGTACCCCGGATTCGCCTTGATCGACGTCTTCAGCCCCTGCGTCACCTTCAACAAGCAGAACACCTTCGGCTGGTTCAAGGAACGCGTGTACAAGCTCGAGGAGAAGGGGCACGACGTAACCGATTGGAACGCGGCCATGGCCCGGGCCAAGGAGTGGGGCGCCCAGATTCCCATCGGCGTGCTCTACAAGAACCCCAACCCCAAGCCGTCCATCGACGCGGCGGATCCGGCCCTGCAGGGCACGGCTTTGGCGCGCCAGACCAAGCTGGGACTCACCAAGGAACAGCGCAAGAAGCTCATCGAGGAGTACGTCTAACACTTTTGTCGCAAGACCAAGGTTGAAGACGACAAATTAGTTCAAGCCGCGCCCCAAGACCATTTTCCAACGGAAAATGGTCTTTCCTTTTTTACGCTGTTTTGATTAAATAACGCCTCGTTCAAAACGATTTTCGTCCCAGGCGCCAGGCAGGCATCCCCAGCCCCCTCACGACGAGCGTTCAAAAATCCAGGAGGACTTTCATGGAAGAGATCTTCGACATCAGCATCGTGGGCGGTGGGCCGGCCGGCATGTTCGCGGCCTTCTACGCCGGGATCCGCGGCATGAACTTCAAGATCATCGACTCCCTGGAAGCCTTGGGCGGCCAGGTGTCGGCCATGTACCCCGAGAAGGACATCTTCGACGTGGCGGGGTTCCCCCGGGTGCCGGGCAAGGAATTGGTCAAGCAGCTCGAGACCCAGCTCATGCGCTTCAAGCCGCCACTGGCCTTGGGCGAGAAGGTGCTGTCGGTGGTCAAGCGCCCGGACAACGTGTTCGAGCTCACCACCCAGAACGGCAAGAAACATTTCTCCAAGACCGTCCTGCTCACGCTGGGCATGGGTTCCTTCACCCCCAAGAAGCACCCGAACCCCGAGTTGGTGCCTTTTGAGGGCAAGGGCGTGAACTACGGCGTGCTTTCCATGGAGCCCTTCAAGGGCAAGGACGTGTTGGTGGTGGGCGGCGGCGACTCCGCCATCGACTGGGCCCTGATGCTGGAGCCCATCGCCCACTCGGTCACCCTCATCCACCGCCGCGACGAGTTCCGCGCCCATGAGTCCTCGGTGCAGAAGCTCAAGGCCTCCTCGGTCAAGGTGAAGCTCTGGTATGAGTTGCGCACCGTCAAGGGCAAGGACCACGTGGAAGAAGCGGTCATCTATGAGAACCACACCAACCAGGACGAGACGATCAAGGCCGACTTCGTGGTGCTCAACTTCGGGTTCCAGGCTACCCTGGGCTTCCTGAAGGAATGGGGTTTGACGTTGGAAAAGAACAAGATCCCCGTGACCCCCAAGATGGAAACCAACATCCCGGGCATCTACGCGGCGGGCGACATCGTCACCCACCCGGGCAAGCTGGACCTGATCGCGACCGGCTTCGCCGAGGGCGCCACGGCCGTCAATTTCGCCAAGACCTTCATCAACCCCCATGAGAAGGCCGAACCGGGACACAGCTCGAACCTGAAGTGGTGATCGAAACACCCAAAACAAGTTAGGAGTTGGGAGTTAGGAGTTGGGAGTTAAGCCTTAAAGCCTGAAACTCCTCACTTTAAACTCCACGCTCCTCACTTCCTCCGAAGGAGGAGAGATGGCGATTGACGTGAAGAACCACCGCGGTTTGTTTTTCACCCTCCGCAAGGATGCTTGGTGGCTGGAGCCCCTCTTTTATGTTTGCTTGTTTGGGGGCTTCACGGTTTACGCCACCTGGGCGGCCCTGAACCCTTATGGCCCCCAAGGCCAAGTCTATTACGCCTGGGGCCCTTATCTGTCCCCCATGTTTTCCCCCTTTTTTAACCCTTCCTGGCTGCATCATTTGGGCCTTTTGGGCACGCCGGCCTTGTTGGTTTTATGGGCACCGGGCGGCTTCCGGGGCACCTGTTATTACTACCGCAAGGCCTATTACCGCTCCATTTTCCTCAATCCGCCCGGTTGTTCGGTGGGCGAGTCCTGCGTGAAATATGAGGGCGAGACCAAGTTCTTCCTCTTCCAAAACCTGCACCGCTATTTCATGTATGTGGCCCTGCTTTTCATCGTGATCCTCTCCTGGGACGCGGTATTGGCCATGCTGTGGCCCACCAACGGCATCGGGCCCGACGGCCAGTCCGTTCCCGGCCCGCGCCAATTCGGCATCGGGGTGGGGACCCTGGTCATGGCCTTGAACGCCATCCTCTTGGGCGGCTACACCCTGGGTTGCCACGCCTTCCGCCACCTGGTGGGCGGGGGGTTGGACTTCCTGCGTGTGAAGCGCAACCACCCGGTCCGTTTTTTCCTCTGGGGCGTGGTGACGCACCTCAATGAAAAGCACATGCCCTGGGCCCTGGTGTCCATGATTTGGGTGGGATTGACCGATTGGTACATCCGGCTTTGCGCCATGGGCGTGATCCACGACTACAGGATTTTTTAAACAAAAACCACAAAGGCAATTTTTACCACGAAGTACACGAAGTTCACCAAGTGAGCCAAAATCGGGAACTTGGGTTTAAAAACAGATTGATGACTTGTCGCGCTTCGTGTACTTGGTGAACTTCGTGGTAAAACACATTTTTCCTTAGGTTTAATACGAATGGAGCTTTTTGAATGAGCGACAACTACCAATCCTTCGAATATGACGTGTTAGTGATCGGCGCCGGCGGCGCCGGACTTCGGGCCGCCATCGAGGCGTCCAAGGCCGGTTGCAAGACGGGGCTGGTCTGCAAGTCCCTCTTGGGCAAGGCCCATACCGTCATGGCGGAGGGCGGCATCGCGGCGGCCCTGGCCACG
>DATKNU010000240.1:0-3455 GCA_035541195.1 bacterium | reverse complement strand
TCCCGCCCTATGGTTTTTCAGGAAGGCGCTATGACGGGGGTCATAGGCCGCCCGGTTCAGAGGCGGCAAACTCGTCGCATCCCAAGGAGGCTGCCATGTTGGAGCTTTGGTGCGCTGTTGTTTTTTTGCTGCTTTGCGTTTCTTCGGTCTGGCTCATCGAAGCCCTGGACCGGATGAAAAAGGGGGACTCATGAGCCTGATCTACCTGGTGAGCGGTTTGGTGGCTTTAGCCCTTTTAGTTTACCTGGTCATCGCCCTATTAAAACCCGAATGGTTTTGAGGGGCTTTCGCGCGGCAATCTTCAATAAAGCTCAGGAGTGGCTTGCATGACAAACAACCAATGGCTTCAAATCGGCTTCTTTTTCGCCATGCTTCTTTTGCTGGTAAAACCCCTGGGAACCTACATGGCCCAAGTCTATGGGGACAAGCCCTTTTGGGGCGAACGCTTCCTGGGCTGGTTGGAGAAAATGATTTACCGCGTCGGAGGGGTAAAACCCGGCGAGCCGATGGATTGGAAGGCTTACGCCCTGGCCCTGCTGGTCTTCAACGCGGTGGGCGGCCTGATCCTTTACCTGATCCTCAGGCTCCAAAATTGGCTCCCCTTGAACCCCGCCGGACAGCCCTCCGTGCCCCCGGACCTTTCCTTCAACACCGCCATCAGCTTCATCACCAACACCAATTGGCAGAACTACGGCGGCGAATCCACCCTGAGCTATTTCACCCAAATGGCGGGCTTGGCCGTCCATAATTTCCTCTCGGCGGCGGGCGGCATGGCTGTCCTCGTCGCCTTCCTCCGGGGCTTCACGCGCAAGGAAACCTCGAATCTGGGGAATTTCTGGGTCGACCTCACCCGCAGCGTGGTCTACATCCTCCTGCCGCTGTGCCTGGTTTACAGCCTGGTCCTCATTTCCCAAGGCGTGCCCCAAACCTTCGGCAAATACCAGGACGCCGCCCTGCTCCAGCCCACCTCCTATGACCAACCCGTCACCGACGCCCAAGGGGTTCCGGTCACGGTGAAGGGCCAGCCCCAAACGGCCCCCGTGACGGTGACGGACCAGACCCTGGCCTTGGGCCCGGTGGCGTCCCAGTTGGCGGTCAAGATGCTGGGCACCAACGGCGGCGGTTTCTACAACGCCAACTCGTCCCACCCCTATGAGAACCCGACGCCCTTCTCGAACCTGTTGGAAATGCTGTCGCTCACCGCGATTTCGGCGGCCTTTTGCTATGCCTTCGGCGTCCTGGTGGGCGACCGGCGCCAAGGCTGGGCCGTGCTTTTGGCGATGCTCCTTCTTCTAGTGCCGATGGTCCTGCTTTGCGTGCATTCGGAGCAGGCCGGAAACCCGGCCCTTTCCCACCTGACCGCCGGCAAGGACGGGGTTTCCCTTGCGGACGGGAATATGGAAGGCAAGGAAGTTCGGTTTGGCGTGGTCAATTCGGGCCTTTTCGCCACCCTGACCACGGCGACTTCCTGCGGGGCGGTCAACTCCATGCATGACTCCTTCACGCCCCTCGGGGGCTTCGTGCCCTTGTGGATGTTGTCCCTGGGCGAAGTGGTGCTGGGCGGCGTGGGATCGGGCCTTTATGTGATGCTGGTTTTCGTGGTGGTGGCGGTCTTCGTGGCCGGGCTCATGGTGGGCCGCACGCCCGAGTACCTGGGCAAAAAGATCCAAGCCTTTGAGATGAAGATGGCTTCCATGGTCATCCTGATCCCGCCCATCCTCATCCTGGTTTTCACCGCCATCGGGGTCGAGACCTCCGCCGGCCAAGCGGGGCCCGAAAATCCTGGCGCCCACGGCTTTAGCGAGATCCTTTACGCCTTCTCCTCCCAAGTGGCCAATAACGGAAGCGCCTTCGCGGGGCTGACCGGCAATACCCACTTTTACAACCTGTTGGGCGCCGTGGCCATGTGGCTGGGCCGTTTCTGGTTGGCCATCCCGGCCCTGGCCATCGCGGGCAGCCTGGCCCAAAAGAAAATCGTGCCGGCCACCGGGGGCACCCTTCCCACCCACAACCTTTTGTTCATCACGCTCCTGGTCTCGACGGTCGTGATCGTGGGCGCCTTGACCTTCTTTCCGGCGTTGGCCTTGGGGCCCATCGTGGAACACCTGAAGATGGCTCACGCCGTCTCGAATTAAAGGAGAAATAAAATGAGCCAAACCGTCAAGACCCAGAAACTCTTCGATCCCCAAATCACCCGCAAGGCGGTCCTGGAGTCCTTCAAAAAGCTGGACCCCCGCCACATGATCAAAAACCCCGTCATGTTCACGGTTTATGTCGGCAGCGCCCTGACCACCGGCCTTTGGTTCCAAGCCCTCGGCGGCCATGGGGAAGCGGCGTCCGGTTTTATCTTCGCCGTGTCCCTTTGGCTCTGGTTCACCGTGCTTTTCGCCAACTTCGCGGAGGCCATGGCCGAGGGAAGGGGCAAGGCCCAGGCGGACACCCTGCGCCAATCGCGCCAACAGGTGAAGGCCAAGAAACTTAAGGAAGCCCAAAAAAATTCCCCCGTCCAGGAAATCATCTCCGGCGACCTGCGCCAAGGGGACCTGGTGCTGGTGGAAGCCGGGGATTTCGTCCCGGGGGACGGGGAGGCCGTGGCCGGCGTGGCCATGGTGGATGAGAGCGCCATCACGGGCGAAAGCGCGCCGGTGGTGCGGGAGGCGGGCGGCGACCGAAGCGCCGTCACCGGCGGCACCCGGGTCATTTCGGACTGGCTGATCGTGAGGATTTCTTCCAATCCGGGCGAGTCCTTCCTGGACCGGATGATTTCCATGGTGGAGGGGGCCAAGCGCCAAAAGACCCCCAATGAGATCGCCTTGAACATCCTGCTGGCGGCCTTCACCATCGTCTTTCTCATTGTCTGCGCCACCCTGCTTCCCTTCTCGGTTTATAGCGTTTTGGTGGCCGGGTCGGGCCAAGTGGTCACCATCACGGTTTTGGTGGCCCTTTTCGTCTGCCTGGCCCCCACCACCATCGGCGGGCTCTTGTCGGCCATCGGCATCGCCGGCATGGACCGCATGATCCAGGCCAATGTCATCGCCCTGTCGGGCCGGGCCGTGGAAGCCGCGGGCGACGTGGACGTTTTGCTCTTGGATAAGACGGGAACCATCACCTTGGGCAACCGCCAAGCCACCGAGTTTATCCCCGCCTCCGATGTGACGATGGCCGAATTGGCCGATGCCGCCCAACTTTCGTCCCTGGCCGACGAGACCCCCGAGGGCCGCAGCATCGTGGTGCTGGCCAAGGAAAAATACGGCCTGCGGGGCCGGGAAATAAAGGAGTCCGCCGTCTTCGTGCCCTTCACGGCCCAAACCCGCATGAGCGGGGTGGATATCGGGAATCAATCCATCCGCAAAGGCGCCGCGGAGTCCATCGAGCAATATGTCCAGCAACAGGGGGGGCGTTATCCGGACGACGTGCGGCGGGGGGTGGAGTCCATTTCCCGCCTCGGCGGGACG
>DATKNU010000239.1:0-14004 GCA_035541195.1 bacterium | reverse complement strand
TCCCAGGAGGTGGAGGACAAAAGATTAAAGGCGTTCGGCAATTCCCGGCCCAGATTGATGAAAATGAAAAAACCGGGCAAGGCCAGGAAAAGGATGACCACCAGGGTGGCCAAAATCGCCGCCACCGAATCCCGGCGGGTGATCTTCAACAGCCGGTCATAAACCGGGTAGAAAACCATGACGAACAAAGTGGCCCAAACGAAGGAGCGCAAGAAGGGCTCCAAGAGCGAAAAGAGCAGGCTGAGCAGGCCCGCCAACAGCGCGAAAAAGGCTACCATAAAGATGGTGCGGCGGCTGATTTGAAGGGGCGCGGCCATGGTCACTCCTGGCTTGGGCGAAAGGTGCGTTATTTTACCCTTAACCGGGTCCCCGGGGGCGAAAAGTCTTGCCGCCGGGAGCCCCAAGCCTTGAAAAGCTTAGGGAAAGCCGGGATTGCATTCAAGCAGCGGGGATTGAATAATGGGCCCATGGCTTCCCGCGCGCGCCGCCGCCCCCCGATCCCCTTCGCCCTCCCGGGCGTCTTGGCGGAAGCTTGGGGCCTTTTCCTCTTCTCGGCGATCTTCGCGTTGTTCTTCAACCTTTTTTACACCGACGGCATCGAGCTGAAGGTAAAACCCGCCAAGAAACTCCACCTGCAGGAAATCTTAAAATCCCCAAGCGCCACCCGCTATCCCGGATGGGGGACCGCCGTCCCCCCGGCCCAACCCGCGGCCTTGGCCCCCGCCCCCGACGGGGACAACCTCCCCCGCCTGAGCCTTTCGGGCGCCAAGGATCGTTTTGACCGACAAAGCGCCTTATTCCTGGACGCCCGTTCCCCCGAGGAATATAAGCAGGGACATATTCCGGGGGCCCTGGATTTTTACGCCGACGATTTCGACAAGGTGGCGCCCCAAATGCTGCCCCAGATGCCGGACAAAAACAGGGAAATCGTGGCCTACTGCCACGGCACCTCCTGCGATCTTTCGATCCACTTGGCCCAAAAACTCACCGAGCAAGGTTACCGCCATGTCGAGGTTTTCTTCGGGGGTTGGCCCGAGTGGAAAAAGGCCGGCTATCCCATCCGATCGGGGGAGACGCCATGAAACCGAGTCCCCGAATCCCCCCGGGCCTTAAACCGGCGGCCTTCACCCTTTGCCGCCTGGCCGCGGGCGCCATTCTTTTTTACGCGAGCCTGGACAAGCTGGGCGGCGCGGAAAAGTTTTCCAAGATGGTGGAAAATTACCACATCCTTCCCGCGGCCCTCATCCCCCTGGCCGCGGTGGTGATCCCTTGGCTTGAGTTCTTCACCGGGATCTGCCTGGCGCTGGGGTTCAAGCGCCGGGGCGCCGCCCTTCTGTTTTCGCTCCTGATGGCGGTCTATTCGGTGGCCTTGGCCGTCAACCTGGCCCAGGGCGTGGACATGAACTGCGGGTGTTTTTCGATGGACTCCGCCGAGAAGCTCAGCGGCCTCACGGTGGCGCGGGACCTGGGCTTTTTGGCCCTGGGGCTGGCCGCGCTTTTCGCCCCCCGCACCTGGGCCGAGCTGGACTCGCTGATCCAGAAACCTTAAAGCCCATCCGATAATTCCCCGCGGCCTCCCCGCCCCGAATCTTGGCCTTCCGGGATGTCCGAAGGGGCCTCGAAATAACGGTTAAGGCGTTTCCTTTTCCAATTCCCGCAGGATCACCTGGGCCCGCTGTTGCACCACCGGGGGAAGCCCGGGGGTCTTCAGGTAATTCTTCAGGATGGTTTGGCTCTCGGAAAATTTCCCCGCGTTGCGGTAAGCCAGCGACAAATTGATGGTCAAGGCGAAGGACAGGGTCCCTTCCTGGGACTCAAGCAGGTCCACGATGGCTTGGTTGAGCCCCCTTTTGCCCAGCTCGGCCGAATAATAAATCAGGATCGCCTCGTTACGGGGCGAGCGTTTCAGGGCCGAGAGCAACATGGCCTCGGCCTGGGCCCAATGGTCCCGGGCGACGTAATATTGGGCCTTCACCAAGAGGGGCGCGAAACTGCGCGGGTGTTGGTCGCAAAGCTTGTCCATCCATTGGAGCCCCTCTTCCTCGCGCTGGGTCTGCTCGAAAAAGAAAAAAAGCTGTTGGAGCGCTTCCAGCCGGTCCGGGTCAAGCCGCACGGCGGTTTGGATCTCGTCCCAAGCCAGGTCCAATTCTTCCAACGCCAGGTAAACCTTGAAAAGGTTCAGGTGGGCCGTGGGGGACTCGGGGTGCTCGTCCAGGAACCGCACCAAACAATCCTCGGCTTCCCGATATTGGCCCTGGGAAAGCCGGGCCACGCCCAATCCCAAAAGCGGCTCCGCCCCGGCGTCGGGAAATTGCCGGGCCTTCTCAAAAGCCCGGACGGCCAGGTTCGCCAGTTTTTCCTGGAGCAGCCGCCAGCCCAACTCCATCAGGGCGGGGGCGTCCTTTTTTTGGTCGATCTGCTGGTTCATGCTTTTCTCATAGTCCACCCGGCGCAGGAAGGACTGGGGCCTTCCCTCCTCGACCGCCCCGGGGGACGCGTAGAGTTCGCCCAAATCCACCAACTGTTCCATCACGTAAAGATCCCCGGGCAAAAGTTCCAGGGCCCGCCAATAGGCTTCCACGGCCTTCGACGCCTGGCCCAGGCCCTGGTAGGTGCGGCCCAAGTTGGTGTAAATCCATCCGGCCTGGGGGGCCAGGCGGGCGGCTTTGAGGTAGAGGCTCTCGGCCTTTTCCAGCTCGCCGGTCTTGCGGAAACAATAGGCCAGTTGAAAGCAAGTCAAGGGGCATTCGGGGTCCAGGTCCAGGATCTTCACCAAGGCGGGAATGGCCTCCGCCACGCGCCGGGCTTGGATGAGGGGCTGGACTTCCTTGAGCTGGGCCCACTTCTTGACGAAAAGCTGGAACAAATAGGCGCCCGGCACCCGGGGCGCGGCCCGCAAAAGCTCTTCCATCACGTGGGCGCCTTCCTCAAAGTCGTAGCCTTTGGCTTTGGCTTCCTTCTCGCGATGGACCCAAACCGGCACATGGCTGGGCAAATGGTGGAATTGGGCCAAGGCCTCGGGCAGGGCGATGAAGGTGATCTCGGGTGGGACTGCGTCAGGGGGCTGGGCGGGGCTCATCAAAACTCCTTGGGTCTGGGTGGCGTCATTATAGGAAGAAGCCGGGTCATTTCCCAAGGGCCGGGCGGGGGCGAAAAGCTGTAACTTGAGGGAAGCCCCGGATGCTATTCTGGACGGGCCAAACCATGATTTTTAAAGGAGTTTTCCTTGCTCGACTTTCTGGCGCGAGAAACCGGTTGGCTCCACCCCCCCATGACGCATTTCCCCATCGTTTGCTCCCTCCTGGCGGTCTTGGCCTATGGCGCTTCGCGCTTTTACCGGCAGGATTGGCTGATAAAGTCGGCTTCGGCGCTTTGGATTTTAACCTTCCTGACCGCCATCCCCAGCTTGCTCTTGGGCCATCTTTTCGCCCATCATTTGGGGCTCGCCACCCAATGGAGCCCGCTCCCCCCCGCCTCGGCGCTCAAGGGATCCTTGCGGTTCCACGCGCTTTTGGGGAGCTTGGGCCTTCTGGCTTCCCTGGCTTGTTTCTGGGGCGCGCTTCGGCTCGCGGGGGGCAAAAAAGTCCTCTTTGCCCTTCAACTCACCTTGGGACTTCTCACGGCGGCGCTTTTCGGCGCCGCCGGCCACGAGGGCGGCGAAATGGTTTATGGGGATGAGGACGAAGCCCCCGCCGCCGAGGCCGCGGTGGCGACGCCGCCTCCCGCCTCACCCCAAGCCCAAGCCCAAGCCAACCTGCTGGCCCAAGTGAAAGCCGAGTTCCCCCACTTGGTGAAGATGAATGCCAAGCCCTGGATCAGCAAAACCCACGGGGGCCGCTGGGTGAATACTTATGTGTCGAAAGAAGCGGTCAAGGCCTATCAAAATTCCGACCTCCTACCGCCGGGAACCTGGGTGGTGAAGGAATCCTTCGAGGACGCGGGGGGCAAACCTTCCACCACGGCGGGGCCGCTTTACGTCATGAAAAAAGGCGCGGCGGGGTGGGCCTATGGGCTGGAATGGGACCATCCGATGGCCGCCAACCCCGAGGGAATCACCGGACCGGTCACCTGGCTACCCGGCGACGCCGCGCTGAACTCCTGCGTGAAATGCCACAATCATTTTCACTCGGCGGACTACATGGGGGGCGTGCCGGCGGGGGTCGCCGCGCCATGAGAAGCAGCCTCAAAACCTCTCTTGCCGCGCCTTCCGCGTCTCTGTGGTGAAAAATCCTTGTTTGGGGCTTTGAAATAGGTTCAAGGCGAAGGCTCAGGGCTTTTCCCGGGGAAGCCGGACCGTAAAAAGCGTGCCATGGGGATAGACCCATTCGGCCTCAATCTTCCCGCCATGGGCTTCCACGATTTTTTGGCTGACCGAAAGCCCCAACCCTGACCCGTATTTTTTCGTGGTGAAGAAGGGCTCAAAAAGCCGGCTCAAGGCCCCCTCGGGGATCCCGGGGCCGTCGTCCTCCACCTTCAACAGAACTTCCCCGGGGGCGGACTCAAAGGAAAGGGTCAGGGTCCCGCCGCCTTCCAGCGCCTCATAAGCGTTCAGGATGAGGTTCAGGAAAACCTGCTCCAGGCGTTCCCGGTCGCCCCAAAAGGGCTCGGCGTCCTTCTCCAGGCGCCACTCAATTTCCACCGAGGGCGGCGCCGCGCCCAATTGGGCCTGGACCAATTTCAGGCTTTGTTCCAGGAAAGCCCGGGGCTCGATGGGCTGTTTGACCAGGGTCAGGCCCTTGGCGTAATCCAGGATGTCGTTCATGAGCCGCTTTAGGCGGTTGGTTTGGGTCGTGATGGTTTCCACGTCCTTGGCCACCAGGGAGGACTTGCCGCCCTCGTCCTCGAATTTCTCCCGAAGGTGCAAGGTCATGGCCGACAACACGGCCAGGGGGTTTCGGATGTCGTGGGCGATGCCGGCGATGACCTGGCCCACGGCCGCCAGGCGCTCGTAACGCAACAGCATCTGCTGGGTGCGCTTGCGCTCGGACACGTTGCGCAGGATGGAAAGGATCGAGGGCTTGCCCATGAAATTGAAGAAAGTCCCGCGGATCTCCACGTCGATGGGCGCGCCGTCGAGCCTCAGCCAGACCTGGTCCATGGGGTCGGTGGAAAGCTTGTTCAAGTAGATGCTTTCCATCCGGATGCGGGCGGTTTCCAAGAAAGGCGTGGACACGAAATCCAGGACCGAGCGGCCCAACATCTCGCCGGGCTGGGAGGCGCCGAACATCTTCAACCCCGGCGGGTTGATGTAAAGCAGCTTGCCCTCGCTGTGCACCAACACGGTCTCAGGGAAAAACTCGACCAAGCGCCGGTAGCTTTCCTGGCTCTCCCGGAAGGCCCGGATGGCCTTTTGCCGCTGGCTGATGTCGCGGGCGATCATGAGCCCCGCGGGGCGGCCCATATAGTTGAAGAAGGTGCCCTGGGCCTCGACTTCTAAGACTTGGCCGTCCAGGCGCACGAATTTCTGCTCAAGCCTCGGGTTCTCGCCCCGGTTGAGCAGCACGTTTTCGACGCGTTTTCCCACGACCGCCTGGTCGTCCGGGTGCACCAGGGACAGGATGGGCCGGCCCACCAGCTGGTCCGGACCCCGGGCGCCCAAAAGCTTAAGGGCCGCCGAGTTGGCGAAAACGATCTTGTCCTTAACGTAGACGAAAATGGCGTCCGGGGAAAATTCCACCAATCGCCGGTAGCGCTCCTCGCTTTCCCGGATCCCCGCCTCCACCCTTTTTTGTTCCGTGATGTTCTCGATGATGCCCAGGGTATGGAGGAATTGCCCCTTTTCGTCGTGGAAAGGCGTGACGGTGATGTTGGCCCAAACCACGCCGCCGTCCTTGTGCCGGTAGCGTTTTTGCATCTGGAACCCGCGGCCCTGGGGCAGGTCCTGGCCCAGGCGGATGTTGTCCTCCAAATCCGCCGGGTCGGTGATGTCGCGGAAGGTGAGCTTGCTTAGTTCCTCTTGGCTATAGCCCACCATCTGGCAAAAGGCCTGGTTGACGTGGAAAAAGGTCTTGTCGGGGGCCACCAAGGTCATGCCCACCGAGCTTCCCTCAAAAAGCCGCCGGAACCATTCCTCGCTTCGGCGCAGGGTCTCGTCGGCCCGCTTGCGGTCGTCGATCCCCAACGAGCTCACGCACACCGAGGTCACCCGCCCCCCCTCATCCAGCACCGGGTGGTACTGGAACTCGAACCAATGCGGGACGCCGTCCCGCGCCGCGATCCGCCGCTCAAAGCGCAGGGTCTGGCCTTCCAGGGATTTTTGGAAATTCTCCTGGAAGATGGCCAAAAGTTCCGGCGGCAGGTAGTCCCCCAGCCAGCGGCCCACCTCGCCCTTCCTCCCCAACACTTCCACCATTTCCCGTTGGGCGCGCGCGTTGAGGGCCTGCAGGCGGCCTTGGACGTCCAGCACCACCATGGAATGCACGCCGCTGTTGAACACCGCCCGCAGGTGGGCCTCGGACTGGCTCAGGGCCGCCTCGGCCCGCTTCTGCCGGCTCAGGTCCTTGAAGACCGCCACCCGCACCAAGTGCCCGCGGAAAAAGACCATGCGGCCCGAAATTTCCATGTGCAGCCGCCGGCCGTCCTTGCGCAGGCCCACGGCCTCGTAAGGGACCTCGCTGCCCGACATCACCATGCTGATCAACTTGTCCCGGCTCTCGGGGGCCGTGAATTCCAGGGCGCTCCTACCGATCATTTCGGACGGCGCGTAGCCGAAAATGTCCGCCAGGGCCTGGTTCACCTCCAAAATCTTGCCGTTCAAGGTGATGCCGATCCCCTCGGTGGCGGCTTCGGCCAATCGGCGGAATTTTTCCTCGCTTTCCAATATCTCCTTTTCCCTTTCCCGCAGGGGGGTCAGGTCCAAGAAGGTGGACACCCGCATGGACCGCCCTTGATAGAGGATTTCCCGGCTTCGGACCCGGCAGGGAAAGGGGCTGCCGTCCCGGCGCAAGGCGGTGATTTCGTAGGGCGCCTCGGAACGCGATTGGATCTGGCGGCGGATCAATTCCTGGCTGGGGCCGTCGGCGAGCTCCGGGCCCATCTTCCCGACCATTTGGGAGGCCTGCTCGTAGCCGAACAACCGGGCCAGGGCTTGGTTGGCCTCCCGGATGACCCCCTTCTCGTGGATGGCCACGCCTTCCTCGGACGAGTCGCTCAGCTTTTGGAATTTTTCCTGGGTTTCTTCCAAGGCTTTTTCCAGGCGCTTGACCTGGGTTTTTTCCTGCCCGATCAGGAACCAGCCCTCGGCCCCGGGATCCGGGTTGGCGCTGAAGGTCCAGGCGATCCAATGGGTTTCTTTTTGGGCGTCCTGAACCCTGGTCTCGAACAAAACCGTGGGTTGCTTGCCCCGGGAAAGCCGCTTGATCTCCAGCAAGGCCTTGGGGCGGTCTTCCACGTGGAGTTGGTCCAGGAAGGGGCGGCCCAGCAAGTCTTGCGGGGGAAAGCCCAGCTGTTTTTCCCAAGCGGGGTTCGCCGAAAGGAAAAGGCCGTTCCCATCCAGGTCGGCCAAAAGGTCGGGGGAAAAGGTGAAAAAGGGGCTGGTGGAAAGCAGGTTGGGGTTCAAAGCCATCGAAAGTCCCGGGAAAAGAATGGCTTTTATTTTACCA
Organism: bacterium; assembly: GCA_035541195.1. GTDB lineage: Bacteria > Oederibacteriota > Muellerivitia > Muellerivitales > Muellerivitaceae > Muellerivita. The sequence continues at coordinate 6,403 of DATKNU010000239.1, read as the reverse complement.
ACCCCCGGGGGAAAAGAGGGAAAAAGCCGGGCGGGCGGAGGTTCGACGCCGTTTCAAAACCTTTTTGACCGCAAAGACGCGGGCGCCAAGTGAAGGCAAGGGCGGAAAAATCTTAAAATGAGCGTGCCCGAGGGGGCCCAATCCCGCCGGGAGCCTTGAAGCCGGCGCTAGAGGATGTTCCAGGAAGGCTGGGTCAGGGCGTTCACGTCCAGGATCAGCCCCACTTTCCCGTCGCCCAGGATGGCGCCGCCGCTGATGCCCGGCATGGACTGGAGCGCGTCGCCCAGGCCCTTCATCATGACCTGCTGCTTGCCCATCACCTCGTCGGCCAAAAGGCACATGCGGGTGCGGCCCGCTTCCACCTGCAGGGAAACCCGGCCGCGGCCGCTCTCGGGCTCGCCGAACCACTGGTTGAGGTCCACCAGGGGGTAATCGCCGTCCGGCGTGCGCAACCATTTGGCCCCGCCCGGGCCTTCCTCGTATTCCTGCACCCCGGTGAGCGAAATCTTGCGCACCTGGGTCATGGGCAAGAGGTAGCGCTTGCGGCCCACCCGCACCAGCACGCCTTCGATCAGGGCCAGGGTCTTGGGCAGGCGCAGGATCATGCGGCAACCTTCCCCTTCCTGGCTTTGCACCCGGATGGATCCCTTGAGCCTTTGGACGCGTTGTTCCATGTCTTCCAATCCCGCCACCCGGCCCTGGGCGTGCAGGGGCGCGAAGCCCGGCTTGAAGAGGAAGTCGATGAGGGCGGCGGGGGCGGGTTCTTCCCCGGGCTTGAGCCAGCCCAATTCCTGGGCCCGGCTCCGGATGCGGCTCAAGAGGATTCCCCTTCCGTCGTCCTCCACTTCCAAGACAAAAGCGCCGCCCAAGTGGCTGGCCTTCATGCGGAAAACCCCCTCGGGATTTTTGCCCGCGGCTTGGCGTTCGGCCGCGCTCTCCAACCCGTGTTCCAAGGTGTTGCGCAAGAGATGGCCCATCAGGATTTCCAAATCCTCGATCAGGCGTTGGTCGATCTCGGTGTCCTCGCCCTCGGCGGTCACTTGGACGTTCTTGCGCATGGTTTTGGACAAGCGCCTCGCTTCCTCGGAAACTTTCTCGAACAAGGCCTGGACCGGCACCAGCCGCAGGGCCAAGACCAGGTCGCGGATTTGGCGGGTCAGTTTTTCCATGCGCACGGCTTCGGAATTGAGCCCGGTGGATTCGGACAGGGCGGAAGCGTGCAGGTCCTCGGCCAATTGGGCCTGGCAAAGGGTCAATTCGCCCAGGGCCTCGAGTAAATTCTCCATATGGTTGACTTTGTTCTCGAAGGTCCGCTGGAGGAACTCGTGGTATTTGCGCCCGGCTTCCAGCGCGTCGTTGTTCTTCGGGGCCGGATCCTCGGCGGGCGGGGGCGGCGGGGGCGCGATCAGGGAGGTGGGGGAAAAGGGCACGGCGGGCTCGGGCAAAAGATCCAGGGGCGCGGCGGCGGGTGGCGGGGCGGGCAGGGGCGCCGGGGCGGGAGCCTCCGGCGACTCCTCGGCGGCTTGTTGTTGCTCGCGGGCCTTGTCCAAGGCCCGGTGCAGTTGCAAAAGCGAGCGAAGGAGATTTTCCATGCACTTGGGAACCGGCCGGCCCGCCTGTAAATCGCTCACCAGTTGCTGGGCTTGGATGCGGTAATCCTCGATCCAAGGGCCGTAGGCCGAGCGGGCGCGATGAGTCCATTTCTCGAAAACATGGGCCAGTTCCAGGACCTGGGAAAGGTCGTTCAAGTCCGAACTGATGGCTTTTTGGCTGATATGGGTCAGGGAAAGACGAAGGTCTTCGTGTTGTTCTTCTTTTTCCGGGGCGAAAACATCCATGACAAAATCCTTCGCGCCGCCGGGTCTTCGTTTAAAAACAAGCCGAAAACCGGGGCCTGAGGCCGGTTGAATTAGGTTCGAAGCCTCATGGGGGGCATGATACAGGACGGTAAATTGACGAATCCAGGGCTAAATGCCCGAAGCGCCCGAATTTCGCAAAAAAGATGTCTCACCCCGCCAAGTCCCCACCGCTGAAAAGCCCGGACTTATTTTTGGATCACCGTGGGGTCTTAAGCCGTTGGGACCCCAGACCATCAATCGATCCGTCCCCCAAGATCACCAGACTCGCGCTTTGAACGGGGGAAATTTCCTAAAGACCCTGCCTTTGGCTCCGCGAAATGGGATCGGGTTCCAATCCCAGGCCCCAAATGGGCAGAATAACGATTTCAGGATTGAAGGCCCGCGGTTCTTTTAAATTCACCGGACGGCTAGGAAAGGATCCACAAGGGGGGAAACCGGGAAAGTTAGTTGGTCACTCGACGGACCTTGGTGGCGTCCACCAGGGGCCAACCCCAATAGGACTCCCCCAAGGCGGACTGGACGGCCTGGGCCCCTTCCAAAAGCCGGGGACCGGGCCAATTGAGCTGGCGGGCGTCCAGGCTGTAGACCTTGCGTTTGCGCACGGCCATGATCTTTTCCCAGCCGATGCGCTTGAGGGCCTCGTCGGGGTTGAAGTCCAGCCCCACCCCATAAACGGAAAAGAGGATGACGTCGGGATCGAAGCGGATGATTTCCTCGATCTTGGCCTGGCGGTTGATTTCCCGGGGCAGGATGGGAAAGTAATGGGCGCCCGCCTGGGTCATGAGGTCGGGCCACCAACGGCCCGGCACCTGTTGGGGTTTGTTCCACTCTTCCACGTAGAGCTTGGGCCGGTAGGCGCCCCCGGGGATTTTCTCGGACAATTTCTCCAAACCCTCGATGAAATCCCGGGACATTTTCCGGGAGGCGTCCAAGGCCCCGGCGGCCTTCCCGATTTGGGTGAAGCCGTCCTCGACTTCCCGCAACAGGTAGGGGTCCAAATGGACCACGGTCAGTCCTTTTTCCTTCAACTTCTTGCCGAGGGTCTGTTGGGACAGCGAGTAAGTGAACACCAGGTCGGGCTTGAGGTCCAGCACCCGGTTCACCGCCATGGTGAACCAATGCTCGCCCCGGGAGGCGTCGGAGGCCGGGGGTTGGTCTTCCAGCAGGTCCCGCAGGGTCTGGACGTTTTGCGACAGGCCCAGGTGGGCCAGGATCTCGGTCACGAAGGGCGCCAGGGAGACGATTTGTTTGGGTTGGCTCACGGACATGCGAAAGAGTTTAGCAGGATGTTCCAAAAGTCCAAGAGGAGCGGCTTTTTATTTTTCCCGGTGGTAAAGCAGCAGCGTCAGGTCCAGGTGATGGTAATGATCCAGCAGGCAGACCTTGGCGGCGCCCAACCCGCGCCCGAAAGCCACCAGCGCCTTGGGATCGGCGCAAAACCGATCCGCTTCCTTGAGCCCGGCCTCGGCGTTGAGCACGTTGAAGGCCACTCCGCCCCGGGTTTGCCTCAGGGCCGCCTTCAACAGGGCGCGCATGTATTTCCAATTGTCACGGACTTTGACGTTGAAGACCCCCGACAGGAAGGCGTAATCAAACCGGCGGGCGGCGAAAGGCCTTTCCAGGATGTTGCGCACCTCGAAGGAAACCCGGGGATGGAGGGCTTGGGCCTCGGCGATGACCCCGGGGAAAAGATCCACCCCGGTGTAACGGGCCCGGACGCCTTGTTTTTGAAGGTGCTCCCAAAAAGCCCCCAAGCCGCAACCCACATCCAGCACCCGCTTGCCCCGGAGGGGGCCCAGGCAAGTGAGGGCCTCAAAGCGCACCCTTTGGCCCTGGGCGCTTTGCCAGCCCACTTTTTTCTCGGGCGCCGAATGCCCGCTGAGCTGGGCCTCGTAATAAGCCCGGAGGGCCTTTAAGTCGGGCGCGGAAAACCCGGGGAAATAACGGGCTTGGAAGGTGGGCGGCCTCACGAAGCGGCGCCCAGGGACCGGAAGAACTCCACCGTGCGCCCGGCGGCGTCCCTCAAAACCGGGGGCGCCTCGGTGAAGGGATGGGCCGCGTTGAACTTGTGGTTGGCGCCGGCCAGGATGGCCAGGTGGGACTTGGGATAGAGGGCCGCCAGGCTCTCGGATTCCTCGGGCGGCACGCTGGTGTCCTCCGAGCCATGCACCAAAAAGACCGGCACGGTCAGGTGGTGCAAGTGGGTGGGCACGTCCCCGGCCTTCCCCCATTTTTCCACGTCGTCGAGGAAGTCCGGCGAATAGCGCAGGGTCTGGCCCGTGCGGGCGCTTTCCACCGCGAAGAAACCCTTTTCCCGCCAGGCCTTTTTGTCCTCGTAAAAATACCGGTTGACCCGCGAGATGGAAGCCCAGGTACAGGCGCCCAAAACCTCCGGGCGGTTCACCGCGCCCAAAAGACAAACCGCGCCGCCGCGGGAATGTCCCCAAAGCAAAACTTCCCCCCGGGCCGCCAGGCCTTCCTTCTTGAACTGGCCTTGGGTCACCGAACGGATGACGGCGTGCAGGTCATGGACCTGCCGGGAGATGGTGTCGGCCGCGAAGGCCTCGAGTTGGCTGAAAGGGCCGTCGACCTGCGGGCCCATGCCGGAGCCCGAGAAATTGAACCGCACCGCGGGGAAACCCTCGCGCGCGAAGGTCTCGGCCAGCCAGGGGAAGAAGGCCCAGTCCTTGAAACCCAAAAAACCGTGGGCCATGAGGATCGCCGGACCCTTGGGCTTCTGGGGCACGGTGGCCGTGCCCCAGATGTCCCGGCCCCCGGGCGCCTCGATGCAAAAATCAAAGGTGGGCAAACCGATTCCCTTCCCGACAAACTTAAAACCTCAAAAAAATCCCTTGGCCGCCAAATCGGCCAAGGAAAGCGGACAACCCCGGCGGTTTTTCGGCGGTCTTGGGGGAGGGGCCTTTTTTTATTGGCCCACTTGGCGGTTGTCAGGCCTTCTTGTTTTGTTGCTTCAGCAGATCCCGTATCTCGGTCAAGAGCTTCTCTTCGGCGGAAGGTTCGGGCGGGGGCGCGGCGGCCGCGTGTTGGCGGTGCAGGCTGTTAAGCAACTTGACCAAGAGGAAGACCGAAAAGGCGATGATGGTGAAGTCCACCAGCGACTGGATGAAATTGCCGATGTTGATCGTGACCGAACTGGGGGCCGCCGTGCCGCTCAGGGGATTGGAAATGGGGGATTTGAGCGTCCACTTGATGTCGGTGAAGTTGATCCCCCCGATGAGGAAGCCAATCGGCGGCATGAGCAGGTCCGACACGATGGAGGACACCACTTTCCCGAAGGCGCCGCCGATGACCACGCCCACCGCCAAATCCACCATGTTGCCCTTGACGGCGAAATCCTTGAATTCCTTCAATAACCCCATTGCGCGCGCCTCCCTTTTTTAAATCCGGCCCGTCCGGCCTATTCTACACGAGCCCCAAGAGTTCCAGGGCCCGGTCCGCCTCGCCCACCGGCAATTGGCAGGCGTAATCGCGGCAGACATAAATGGCGGGCTTGCCCCCCGGCAAGGGCCCGCGGCCTTCCACCCAGGGCGCCAGGCCCGCCAGGTCCTTCATTTGGGATTCCTCGGCGAAAACCAACACTTTGGAAGGCAGGAATTTTTTCCAAAGCGCCCGCAGGATCGGCTCGCTCTGCGCCCGGGGCCCCGCCACGAAAATTTCCGCCGGCCCGTCGAAGTCGAACTGGAAGGCCTGGAGCATGCGGGCGAAATTGGAGGCCCCCTGGGCCAGCGACCCCGAGAAGCACTTCAGGATGGCCTCGGCCTTTTGCCGGTATTCGGCCTTGCCCGTGAGGCGGGCCAGGCGGAAATAGCTGAGGGCGGCCACCGAATTGCCCGAGGGGATCACGCCGTCATAGGCTTCCTTGGAACGGGTCAGGAGCCGGTCCCGGTCCTTTTGGTCCGAGCCGGTGAAGAAAAAGCCGCCTTCGGCCCCGTCCCAAAAAAGCCTCGTCATCTCCGATTCCAAAAGCAGGGCCTTCTTCAGGTACGAAAGGTCGAAGGTGCTTTCATAAAGGTCCAGAAGCGCGGCCTGCAGGAAGGCGTAATCGTCGATATAGGCTTGGACGTGGGAGGGACCCTTGCGGTAGGACGCCAAGAGACGGCCGTTGTCGAAGAGGTTTTGGGTCAGGAAATCGGCGGCTTTTTGGGCTGCCTTCCGGTAGTCCTCCTCCCCCAAGACCTGCCATCCCAAGGCCAAGGCGGAGATGAGCAGGGCGTTCCAAGCCGTGAGGATCTTGTCGTCCAGATGGGGCCGGGGGCGCTTGGCCCGGGCTTCCCGCATTTGGGCGCGGGCCTTTTCCCACCAAGCCAGGTCCTTGCCGAAGGCCTGGAGCGAATAGGGCAGGTCGGCCTTGAGGTGGAGGATGCTTTTGCCTTCCTCGAAATTGCCGTGGGGGGTCACGCCGTAAAGCTCGCCGAAAACCCGGCCGTCCTCTTTTCCCAACACGGCCTCGATCTCATCGGGCGTCCAGACGTAGAACTTCCCTTCCTCGCCCTCGCTGTCGGCGTCCTCCGCGCTGTAAAAGC
>DATKNU010000238.1:0-17220 GCA_035541195.1 bacterium | reverse complement strand
CATCGTCATCGTAAACAAGCACTTGATATTGGGGACAGCTTCCCACGGGCGTTCCATAGACCCAGACCGATCCCACCAAGGCGTCTTCAGGCTGCTCGAAACTGAACCCTACTTGCTTGGTGTCGCTGTCCAGGGTGATTCCGGCGGCACCGGAATTCACCACGGATTGATTCCCGAAATAACCGCTGGATAGATCGATCGTGGCCAAGGCGGAAGCCGGAAACGAGAGAAGCGACATCAAGGCCGGGATTAATAGATGGGAAGGTCGGAAGGACATGGTTCCTTATTTTACCACCGCGGGGCCCGGAACCAAGAACCAGAAGCGTCTTGGAAAAACCCGCCTTTATTCGGTAACTTTCCCGAAAGCCTCGTTGGGAACGACCTCGAATTGCGCCGCCCCGGGCTTCAACCACAACAAATGCAAGGGGGCCAAGGGTGTGGGGGCCTGTTTGAAGTAAAGATCCAGGCGGTGGGCGCCGGGGGAAAGTCGGGCGCGGACCTGGGGATTGGAATCAAAAGCCGCCGGCCCCATCCCATCGACCAGCAGTTTCGCCTTGCCCAAGCCCTCGGTCAGGACCCCGAGAGAATAATCCCCGGCCCCAGGGGCTTCCAGTGATCCCCGCCAATGGATGAAAAGGGGCGTGCCCACGTCCGGCAGGTCGCGGAAACTGAAGTTGACCAAAGGATCCCAGCGGGTGAGAAAAGGCTTTTCATTGGGATCCTCCGAATGGGCATAGACGCCCCAAAGCCCCCGCTTGAGGCCCAGCGAGGCCGGGGCAAGGCGGTCCAGCGCCGGCGCCCCGATCCGGTAGCCTAAAAGCGAAACTTCCCCCAAGGGATCGGCCAGGCTTTGGGCTTGCCCGCCCGGATATTCCTTTTCAAGGTAAGCCAAGATTCCGGCTTTGGCGTCATCCAAAAGGAAACAAAAGGCATGTCCCCGGATGGGTTGGGGCAAATGGGCCGGATCCAAGGGGTGGCTTTGGCCGGCCTTGGTCCCCGCCAGGTATTGCACCGTGGGATGGCCGTAAAAACGGGAAGGCAGGAAAAAATCGGTGGAGGCGTCCGAACGCCCGATGATTTCCCCCACCCGGCTCTCGGTCCAGGAACAATCATTTTGGCAGGCGGGGTTTTTCACCTGGACCCCGTAGTAGTCCCAAGCATTTTCAAAAACGATGAAGGTTAAAAACAGCCCCAACCCGACCGGAGCCGCCCAAGCCCAAGGGCCCTTCGGGTTTGCCGCCCGCCAGTGGGAGGCCAACCGCTCCAAGAGAAGCGCGGCGCTGAGCGCCACAAAAGGCGTGGCGCCCAGGCTGCGCCCCGCGTGGCCCGCGTCCACCGACAGCAAACTGGGGAGGCTCATGACGCAAACCCCCGCCGCCGCCAGGAAAAAGGGCCTTTCCCGGAGCCGGGTCAGGGCGTAAAAAAAGCCAAGGACGAAAAGAATGCCCGTGCCGTCGTCCAGCATCCGGTGCCGGTTAAAATCCGCCTGGGTATTGTTGTCGGCCTGCCGGTTGAACATGAGGGCCTGCTTGGCGAAATTCACCGCCAGGGGCGCGGGGCTTTTTTGGGCCTCCAGGGCGCGCAGGACCGAAACCTCGGCGTCCCGCCGCCCCAATTCGCCCGTGCAAGCCACGCGGTAAAAATAAGGCACCGCCAAAAGGACAAAGGCCGCCGCCATCGCGCCGTAAAGCGGGGCCCTTTTCCGGAATCCCTTGGCGTCCCTCAAAAACTCGAATCCCGCGCAGGCCAAGAGCAAAATCGGCAGGGCTTTCCCCGCCTGGTAGGCGTAAAGCCCCGCGGCCCCCAGCGCCCCCGCGAGGGCCGCCCGCCAGGCGCTGTCCTTCCTCAAGGCCGCGTAAAAAGCCCCGAGGGCCAGTCCCACCAAGAGCGGGCTTTGGGCCTGGAAATAAATTTGGTGCGCGAAGGCGAAGTTCCAACGCATGACGGCCAAGAGGAAGAAGGCCCAGAGCGCGGCCCGGGCGCCCGCCGTTTCCCTGAGGAAAAAATAAACGGCCACGAGCCCCAAAAGCGAAAGGGCCATGTCGAAATAAGCGAAGGCCTGGGGCGAGGCGCCGAAGAGGGCGAACCATCCCGCCACCAGGTAATAAATGGGGATCTCGGGCACGTGGTGGGAGAGCAGTTCCAGCCCCGGCCACCAGCCGCCCGAAAGGATGCGCTGCGCCCCCAGGGCCACCTCGGCCCGGTCCGCGAAGACCCCCGCCGGGTAACCCGGCAGGGGAAGGCGGAAGGCCAAAGCCACTCCCAGGATTAAAAGAAAGGAAATCCACTCGGTCCGGGGCGTAATGGGGGCCAAGGGTTGGGTGGGGGACGCCCAGGCCCGCCTTAAGAGCAGGAAACCCAGGGCGTAAAAGAGGATCCCCGGCCCCAGGGTCCAGGCCAAGCCCGCCTGGGCCAGGCAGGCTTGGCCCGCCGCCGCCAAAAGAAAAGCCCCCAAGGCCGAAGGACCCCAGGGGCTTTTTTTCACGGAACGGCTTGGCAAGGCTTTACTTGGACTTCTTCTTGGGGGCCTTGCGGCGCCCCTTGCCCGACAAGGCCTTGAGCAGGGCCTGGCCCATCTCGCCCGGGCTCTTGGCCACCACGATGCCGGCCGCCTCGAGCGCCGCCATCTTTTCCTTGGCCGTGCCCTTGCCGCCGGATACGATCGCCCCGGCGTGGCCCATGCGCTTGCCCGGGGGGGCCGTGGTGCCGGCGATGAAGGCCGCCACGGGTTTCTTCATTTCTTTCTTCACGTATTGGGCCGCTTCTTCCTCGGCGGTGCCGCCGATTTCCCCGATCATGATGACGGCCTCGGTGCCCTTGTCCTCGTTGAACAACCGCATGGCGTCCAGGTGGGTGGTGCCGATGATGGGATCGCCTCCGATGCCGATGCAGGTGGACTGGCCGAGCTTCAATTGGGTGACCTGCCAGACCGCCTCATAAGTCAAAGTGCCCGAGCGGGACACGATGCCGATCTTGCCCGGCTTGTGGATGTAGCCCGGCATGATGCCGACCTTGGCCACGCCCGGCGTGATGATGCCCGGGCAGTTAGGGCCGATGAGCCGGCTCTTGGGGTAGCGCTTGAGGATTTCCACGGCCCGGGCCATGTCGTTGGCCGGGATGCCCTCGGTGATGCACACGATGAGCTCGATGCCCGCCGCGGCCGCCTCCAAAATGGCGTCCGCCGCGAAAAGCGCCGGCACGAAGATCATGGTGGTGTTGGCGCCGGTCTTCTTGACGGCCTCGGCCACGGTGTCGAACACCTTGAAGCCCTCCACTTCGCTGCCGCCCTTGCCCGGCGTCACGCCGCCCACCATCTGGGTACCGTATTCCCGGCAGGCCTTGGAATGGAAAAGCCCCGCGGAGCCCGTGATGCCCTGGCAGATGACTTTGGACTTCTTGTCGAGTAACACGCTCATGCCCGGGCCTCCTTGGCCGCCGCCACCACGGTTTTGGCCGCCTCATCCATGCTGGAGGCGAATTGGTATTTCAGGCTGGACTTGGCCAAGAGGGCCTTGCCCTGTTCCACGTTGGTGCCCTCCAGGCGAACCACCAGGGGCAGTTTCAGCCCCACGTCCTTGGCCGCGTCGATGATGCCCTGGGCGATGACGTCGCATTTCATGATGCCCCCGAAGATGTTGACCAGGATGGCCTTCACGCGCTCGTCGGACAGGATGATCTTGAAGGCCGCGGTGACGGCCTTGGTGGTGGCGCCGCCGCCCACGTCCAGGAAGTTGGCGGGCGAGCCCCCGAAGAAGGAAATGGCGTCCGCGGTGGCCATGGCCAGCCCCGCGCCGTTCACCAGGCAGCCGATGTTGCCGTCGAGGGAAATGTAGGAAAGGCCGCTCTTGCCCGCTTCCAGCTCCCGGGCGTCCTCCTCGTCGGCGTCCCGCCAGCCCTCATATTCCTTGTGCCGGGCCAGGCCGTTGTCCTCGAAGGCGACTTTGGCGTCCAGGCAATGCAGTTCGCCGCTCTTCAAGACCACCAAGGGGTTCACTTCCAGGATGGAAAGGTCCAGTTCCAGGAACAGCTTGACCAGGTCCTGGAAGAACTTGGCGCCGGCGTTGATGCGGTCCTTGGGAAGGCCCAGGGCCAGGTACAGCTCGCGGGCCTGGAAAGGCTCCATCCCCTGCAGGGGGTTGACCGGGAATTTTTGGATGGCCTTGGGGTTGGTGACGGCCAATTCCTCGATCTCGGTGCCGCCCTCGGCGGAAGCCAGGACCACGGGACAGCGGGTGGCCCGGTCCAGCACCACGGACACGTAAAGTTCCTTCATGTAATCCAACGCGGGCGTGATGAAGATCTTCTTGACCAACTTGCCTTCGGGGCCCGTCTGGGGGGAAACGAGGGTCATGCCCAGGATGTCGCTGGCCTTTTGGCGCAGGTCCGCCTCGGTCTTGGCCAGTTTCACGCCGCCCGCCTTGCCGCGGCCGCCCGCGTGGATCTGGGCCTTCACCACCCAGGGCCCCTCGGGGAATCGCCTCAGGGCCTCGTCGACTTCCGACAGGTGCTTCACCAATTGGCCCGGCGTGACCGGCAGGCCCGCCTTGGCGAAGATTTCCTTCGCCTGGTATTCATGCAGTTTCACGAAAACCCTCCGACCCGGATTTAAAGGCTATCAGAATTTTTCACCACAAGCGCCCTGCGGGCGCCACGAAGAGCACGAAGTTAAATGAGGACCAATCCCTTTGAAATTTTTAAAGCCAGTCTTTTGCCGCACTTCGTGTACTTTGCGGCCCCCCAGGGGCTCGTGGTAAAAATATTTTTTTACGGGATTTGGCTGTGGAACTTTTCCAGGATAAGCCCCCAAACGTCGTTGAAGACGGCCAGGGCCATCAAGGCCACGATGAAAACAAACCCCACGTTTTGGTAAAGGGTCTGCCAGCGCACCGGCACCGGCCCGCGCTTGATCCCCTCCACGAGGAAGATGACGATCTGCCCCCCGTCCAGCACCGGGATGGGCAAGAGGTTCATCACGCCCAAGACCAGGGAGATGAAGCACACCATGCTCAGGAACTCGATCCAGCCCTGGGCGGCCTTCTGGTACATGGTGCGCATGATGGAAACCGGCCCGGACAGGTTGTCCTTGAGGGAAATCTTGCCCGTGAAGAGCTTGCCCAGGGAATCCAGGTAAAGCGCCGTCATGGCTCCGATGCGCGACGCCGAGGTGGTGAAGGCTTCCGCCGGTCCCAGCCGCTTGATCGTGAAGGTGGTGGGGTCCACCGGCGCGATGCCGATGGCCTTATAAAGGCCGTTATAGATGCGGGTCAGGGTGACCGGGTAGCTTTGGCCGCCCCGGGAAACCAAGAGGCTCACGTCGTCGGAGGGGGCCGTGTGGATGCGGTAGGCCACCTCGTTCCAGTCGGACACCTTCCGGCCGTTGATGGACAGCACCCGGTCGCCCGGCAGCAGTCCCGCCTTGCGGGCCGGCGTGCCCAAGGGCACCGTGCCGATGACGGGTTCGGTCAAGGAGTTGAGGCCCAGGTCCGCGCCCGGCTTCTTCAAGTCGCCCGAAACCAACACCGTGAGGGTCTTCTGGCCGCGCGCCAAAGCCAGGGTAACGGCTTGGCTCGGGTTCTTGGAGAGGTCGTTGTAGATGGTGTCCTCGTCCGTGTAAAGGTTCTTCACGTCCTGCCCGTCGATGCTCAAAAGGACGTCGTTTTTTTTCACCCCCGCCTGGGCGGCGAAGCTGCCCGGGGGCACGAAGCCCAAAACCGGCGATTCAACGGGGATCTGCTCGCCCGCCATCAGGATGACGAACATCAAAAGGAAGGCCGAGAGGTAGTTCATGGCCGGCCCCGCCAGGGCGATCAAAACGCGCTTCCACCAGGCGGCATAGAGGAATTCGCCGGGCTCGGGGGCCCGCTCGTACATTTTCTCGGTGGAGGTGTCGCTCAAATCCCCGCCCGCGGGCTTGCAATAGCCGCCCAGGGGGATGGCCAAAAGGGCGTATTCGGTGTCGCCCCACTTCTTGGCGAAAAGCGTGGGCCCGAAGCCGATGGCGAAGCGTTCCACCCGCACGCCCGAGAGGCGCATGACGATGAAATGGCCCCACTCATGGATGGCGATCATGAAACTGAAGGCCAAGAGCACCTCGACGACGAACCAAGCGTTCATGGGTTTCCTTTACCTTAATGAGGATGGGACGGAAAGGGCCTCTTCACGGGCCCAGCGGTCGGCTTTCAATATAGCATCCAGGTTGGGGTTTGTCAGGGGGCGGTGTTTGCCGGCCACTTTAGCGATCATCCGGGGGATTTGGACGAAGGAAATCTTGCCTTTGAGGAACAAATCCACCGCCACCTCATTGGCGGCGTTGAGGACCGCCGGCGCCGTCCCCCCTTTTTCGCCCGCGGCATAGGCCAGGTCCAGGCAGGGAAATTTTTGCCGGTCGGGCTTGCCGAAATGGAGGCGGCCGATCCCCGTCAGGTCGAGGCGCTTGACCGGCGCGGGGGCCCGGCGGGGATAGGTCATGGCGTATTGGATAGGGATCTGCATGTCGGTGGTGCCTAGCTGCGCCAGGACCGACCCGTCGATGTATTCCACCATGGAATGGATGATGGACTCGGGATGGATGACCACGTCGATGCGGTCATAAGGCAGGCCGAAGAGGTAGTGGGCCTCGATGACCTCCAACCCCTTGTTCATGAGGGTGGCGGAATCGATGGTGATCTTGGGGCCCATCCGCCAAGTGGGATGCTTCAGGGCCCGCCCCCGGGTGATTTGGCGGAATTCCCCGCGCGGCAAATCCCGGAAAGGCCCGCCCGAGGCCGTCAAAAGAATCTTATGCACCTCGCCCAGGGGGCCCGAGCCGGCCAGGCATTGGAAGATGGCGCAGTGCTCGCTGTCCACCGGCAGGATTTTGGAACCGGACTTTTTCGCGGTTTTGGCCACCACTTCCCCGGCCATGACCAGGGTTTCCTTGTTGGCCAGGGCGATGTCCTTGCCCTTCTCGAGGGCCTTGAGCGTGGGCCTTAGTCCCGCCGCGCCCACGATGGCCGAAAGCACCAGGGGCGCGCCCGACTCGGCGGCCACCGCCTCCACGCCTTCCACCCCGGCCAGGAGCTTCGTCCGCCCGCCGCCCGCGAGCTTCTTGAGGGTGGGATAAAGGGACTCGTCCATGATGGCGGCCATCTTCGGCCGTACCGCGCGCACTTGCGCCGCCAATTCCTTGACCTTGCTGTTGGCCGTGAGCCCCACGACCTCGAAGGCGGGTTTGAGTTTTTTCACGACCGTGAGCGTGGAGATGCCGATCGACCCGGTCGAACCCAGGATGGCGATTTTCTTGGACATGATTCTCTTCGTTAAAAAGGTTTGGAAACCGGGGGGATTTTACAACAATTTGGCGGCGCCATCGAGGATTTCAGGGCGCGGCGGAAGGTTTAAAAGGAAAAAGAAAGGCTTTTAACGCGAGGGCTTGCCAGCCGCGGCGGCCAAGGGGGGCAGTATTTTCTTCACGGCGCAAAACTCGCGCTCGCTGTATTGGAGATATTCCAAGTCCCGGCTCACCGAGAATCGCAGGCCGCAGGCCACGCAAACCGTGTCGAATTCCACGTGGGTCTTGCCCTTCACCTTTTTGGCGAGCAAGCGGCAATCGACCATCTTCACCGGGCTGTGGCATTCCTCGCAGTGGATGCTTTCGGGATATTTCACGGGCTTCATGGGATCTCCTTGGCCCTCGGCCCCCTTAAACGACGGGATGCGGAAGGAGGTCAATCATGCGCCTTTGGCGCCCCACAATCAAGGAAACTTGGGCCAAGGGCGCGGCCGCCGGGATTTCACCCGAATTTCATTGGCTTTTGCCCGGGGGAAAAATCGCGCCCAATAAAAAAGGCGGCCCTTGGGCCGCCTTTAAAACCACCGCTTGGTTTACTTCTTGTCCCCGTCCGCCGGTTCGTACTCGGCGTCCACCGGGCCGTCCTTGCCTTTGCCCTCTTCGGGCTTGGCCGCGCCCTCGCCGGCGCTCTTGCCTTGGGCGGCCTGCTTCTCGGCGGCTTCCTTGTACATCAATTCGCCGAGCTTCATGGAGGCCTGGGCCAGTTCCTCGGAGGCCTTCTTGATGGCCTCCGCGTCGTCGCCCGTCAGGGTCTTGCGCAGGGCCTCCAGCTTTTCCTCGATGCCCTTCTTGGTGGCCTCGTCGACCTTGTCGCCGTAGTCCTTCAAGGCCTTCTCGGTGGAGTAAACCAGGGTATCGGCCTGGTTCTTGGCCTCGATTTTTTCCTTCTTTTTCTTGTCCTCGTCGGCGTGGAGCTCGGCGTCCTTCTGCATCTTCTTGATCTCCTCCTCGGACAATCCCGACGAGGGCGTGATCTGGATGCTTTGTTCCTTGCCCGTGCCCAAGTCCTTGGCGGCCACGTGCAGGATGCCGTTGGCGTCGATGTTGAAGGTCACCTCGATCTGCGGGATGCCCCGCGGGGCGGGCGGGATGCCCACCAGGTCGAAGCGTCCCAGCGTGCGGTTGTCCCCCGCCATCTCGCGCTCGCCCTGCAGCACGTGGATCGACACCGTGCTTTGGCTGTCGGCGGCCGTCGAGAAGGTCTGGCTCTTCTTGGCCGGGATCGTCGTGTTGCGCTCGATGATCTTGGTCATGACCCCGCCCAAGGTTTCCACGCCCAGGGAAAGCGGCGTGACGTCGAGCAAGAGCACGTCCTTCACCTCGCCCTTCAGGACCCCGCCCTGGATGGCGGCGCCCACGGCCACCACCTCGTCCGGGTTCACGCCCTTGTGGGGCTCGCGCTTGAAGAATTCCTTCACGGTCTTGACCACCAACGGCATGCGGGTCATGCCGCCCACCAGCACCACCTCGTGGATGTCGTCCACGGTGTAGCCGGCGTCCTTGAGGGCCTTGCGGCAGGGCTCCACGCTCTTCTCGACCAAGTCCATGACGAGCTGCTCGAACTTGGCGCGGGAAAGCTTGAGGTTCAAATGCTTGGGACCGGAGGCGTCCGCGGTGATGAAGGGCAGGTTGATCTCGGTCTCCGCGGTGGTGGACAGGTCGATCTTGGCCTTCTCGGCGGCTTCCTTGAGCCGCTGCAGGGCCATGCGGTCGTTCTTCAGGTCCACGCCCGATTCCTTCTTGAACTCGTCGATGAGCCATTGGATGACGCGCTGGTCGAAGTCGTCGCCGCCCAGGTGGGTGTCGCCGTTGGTGGACTTCACCTCGAAGACGCCGTCGCCCAGTTCCAGGATGGACACGTCGAAGGTGCCCCCGCCCAGGTCATAGACCGCGATCTTCTCGTTCTTCTTGTCCTTGTCCAGGCCATAGGCCAGGGCCGCGGCGGTGGGCTCGTTGATGATGCGAAGCACGTCGAGCCCCGCGATCTTGCCGGCGTCCTTGGTGGCTTGGCGCTGGGCGTCGTTGAAGTAGGCGGGCACCGTGATGACCGCTTCCTTGATTTCCGTGCCCAGGTAGGCCTCGGCGTCGGCCTTGAGCTTTTGCAGGATCATGGCCGAGATTTCCGGGGGCGAGTATTCCTTGTCGTCGATCTTCACCCGCACGTCGCCGTTGGAGGCTTCCTTGAGCGTGTAAGGCACCAGTTTCTTGTCGGTCTCCACCTCGCCGTCATGGAGCTTGCGGCCCATGAAGCGCTTCACGGAAAAGACCGTGTTGGTGGGGTTGGTGATGGCCTGGTTCTTGGCCACCCGGCCCACCAGCCGCTCGCCGCTCTTGGAAAAACCCACCACCGACGGCGTGGTGCGCGCGCCCTCGGCGTTGGCGATCACCACGGGCTCGCCGCCCTCCATGATGGCCATGCAGGAATTGGTGGTCCCTAAATCGATGCCTAAAACCTTGTTCGTCGCCATGTCAAAATCTCCTAAAAGTTATTGTTTGTCCATTGCCCAGGGCCTTGGCCCGGGCGTCCAACTCACGCCTTTTTCTTCGCGATCTTCACCAGGGCCGGGCGCAAAACCCGGTCGTGCAGTTTGTAGCCGCTTTGCAGCTCCTCGATGACCGTTTCCTCGGGGAATTGGTCCGTCTCTTCCTGCATCATGACCTCGTGGGCCCGGGGGTCGAACTTCTCGCCCTTGGCCTTGATCTTGGTCACGCCGTTCTTCTCCAGCACGTTCTGGAACTGCCGGAGGGTCAATTCCACCCCCTGCTTGAGGGTGCCCAGGGTGCCGTCCGAGCCGGCGGCCGAGGCCACCGCCCTTTCCAGGTTGTCGGCCACGACCAGGAACTCTTTGAGCAGTCCCGCTTGGGCGAATTTAAGGAACTCGTCCTTTTCCTTCAAGGCCCGCTTCTTGTAATTGTCGAACTCGGCGGCGGTCCAAAGCAGTTGGTCCTTCAATTCATCGTGCTTTTTCTTCCATTCTTCGGCGGCGGCCGAAACCGCCCCGGCGGGGGCCAGGTCCTCGTCGGGCAGGTCGGAGGCGTTGCCCGCGTCGTCGTAAGGGATCGCCTGGCTGTTCAGGATTTCCACTTCGGGTTCCCCCGAAGGATTGGGGTTCATGTCGGGCATTAGGACCATCCTCCTCGTTTGTTCAAAACCTCTTCCAGGGACCGGGCCACCTGGCCCATGAGCCCCGCCACCCGGTCGTAATCCATGCGGGTGGGGCCCCAGACACCCAAGACCCCCGCCACCTTGCCCCCGAGCCGGTAGGGCAGGTGCATGAAGGACAAATTCCGGCCCGGTTCGCCCAGGCCCGAATCCCCCCCGATCTCCACCGCCAGCCCGGGGCGGGTCCATTGCCTGTCCAGGAGCGGCCTTAAGGAACGGCGCTCCCCCGCCAGCCGCACCAAGCGCTCCATGTTTTCCACGGTGCGGAACTCAGGCTGTTCCATGAGCTGGGTGAAGCCTTCCAAATGGATGTCGTCCCCTTCCAGGTCCAGGGCGTCGTCGATGGTCTTGAGGGCCGCCTGCACCAAGCCGAGCTTGCGGTCGCGCGAGCGCTCGGCGTCGGCCAAAAGGGCGCGCCGAAGCGCCCCCAGGGAGAGCCCCTTCAGCTTGTCGTTCAAAAGCTGGGCCACCCGGGCGGCCTCACCGGCCGGCAGGGGCGACTCGAGCCTCACCAACTCTTCCTTCACCCACCCGTTGGTGAGCACCAGGATGACCATCACCTTCCGGGGGTCCAAGGGCACCAGCTTGAAGTGGTCCAGTTTCGCGCCGTCCTCCGGGTGGAAAACCGCCAGGCCCCCCAGCCGGGTCATGGCGGCCAGGATCTTGGCGGTGTGGCGCATGAGCGCCTCCACCTCGTCCTTGGCCTTGTCATACTCGGCCTCGACGCGCTGCTTTTCCCTCAGGTTCAGTTCCCGGGCCCGCATGAGCCGCTCCACGTAAAAGCGGTAGCCCTCGTCGGTGGGCACGCGGCCGGCGGAAGTGTGGGGATGGGTGAGGTAACCCTGGCCCTCGAGATCGGCGAAGACGCTGCGGATGGTGGCGGGCGACACGCGGATCTGGTCCTTGAGGGAAAGGGACGCCACGGGCTTGGCCGTGGCCACATATTGGTGGATGACACGGGTCAGGACGGCGTCGGATCGGTTGGGGGTCAAATCGGCCACTTTTCCACCTTCGGGGCTTCTGAAGCCAAGCTGTTTTTGGTTTCCACATAATAAGACAAGGGGGGAACAAGTCAACTTGGGGGGAGGCCGATTATTGAGGGTTTTTCCCCCGGGAAAGCCTTAAGCCACCAGGGCTTCCAAAAGGCCGTTCAAAACGAAAAAACCCCTCGGTGTCACCTGGTAGCGGTCCGGACCCAGGGTTAAAAGTCCCCGGCTTTCCCAAAGCCTCAAGCGGGCGTCCAAGGCAAGGCCCCGGCTTTTTTCGTAATCCTCCCAGTCCCGGCGGCTCACGCCTTCCCGGGTCCTCAGCCCCAACATGAGTTTCTCGAATTGGCGCACCTGGGGCGTCAAGGGCTCCAGGCTCAGGGCGGGCCTTTCGCCCCTTTGGGCCGCTTCCAAATAGCCCGTCAAATCCTCGTTGTGGCTGTGGCGCACCCCCCCGACCGTCCCCACCGCCGAGAGGCCAAAACCCCAATAATCCTCCCCGCGCCAGATATTCAGGTTGTGGCGGCAAGCTTTGCCGGGCTTGGCGAAGTTGGAAACCTCATATTGCTCGAACCCTTGGGCGGCCAGGAAATCCTGGGCCAGGGCATATTCGTCGGCCGCCTCATCCTCGCTGGGCAGGGCCAGCCCTTCGGCCACTTGGCGCGCCAGGGGCGTGCCTTCTTCCACCTGCAGGGCGTAAACCGAGAGGTGGTCGGGCTGAAGCGAAACCGTTTTTTCCAGGGACTGCTTGAAATCGCCGGGGGTTTGCCCGGGCAGGCCCAGCATCAAGTCCAGGTTCAGGTTGTCGAAACCGGCTTCCCGGGCCAGGGTGAAAGCCTTTTCCACTTGGGGCCAGTCATGGCCCCGTCCCAGCCGGCGCAGGATTTTCCCCTGGGCGGCTTGGGCGCCGAAGCTGAGCCGATTGACGCCCAATTCCCGGTAAGCCTTGAACTTCCCGGGATCGGCGGTTTCGGGGTTGGCCTCCAGGGAAATCTCGGCGCCGGCCGCGAAGCCGGCCTTCTCCCGGAGGGATTGGAGGATGAGCGAAAGCTGGTCGGGCGCGAGCACCGAAGGCGTGCCGCCGCCGAAATAAACCGTCTGAAGCGGCCCCCCCAGGGCGGACCCGGCTATTTCCAGGCCCAGCGCCTTGGCATAGGCCCCTATCTTGGAATCCTGCCCCGCGAAGGACGTGAAATCGCAATAGGAGCAGATCGACGCGCAAAAGGGCACATGCAGGTAGGCGTTCACGGTTTTCGAGCGGGGCCCGCCGGGGCGTCGGTGGAAGCCTGGGGATGGATGAAGTGGAACATCCGGCTGAAATCGGGATGGAAATCCACGCTATGCCAATAGATGAACCAGGCCTTCCCCTTGATGAGCTTCTCGTCCAGCTGGCCCCAGTAGCGCGAGTCCAGGCTGTTGTCCCGGTTGTCGCCCATCATGAAGTAATGGCCGGGCTCCACGGTGACGGGGCCGAAATTGACCTTGAGCGAATCCGGTCCCTCTTCCTGGAGGATTTCCTTGGGGGTGAAGAGGTGCTTGACGTAAGGCTCGTCCTGTTTCTTGCCGTTCAGGAAAAGCTGGGCGTTCTTGATCTCGATCACGTCGCCGGGCAGGCCGATGCAACGCTTGATGAAGTCCTTGCTGTGGTCCTCGGGATAAACGAAGACCAAGATGTCCCCATGCTTGGGATGGTTGAACTCCAGGAACCGGGGCGTCTTGTTGAGCAGCGAGTAGCCGTACTCGTATTTCTTCACCAGGATGTAATCGCCGATCAAAAGGGTGTCTTCCATGGAGCCCGAGGGGATGGTGAAGGGCTGGATGAGCAGGGCCTTCAAGCTCAGGGCCACCACCATGGCCACCCAGAGCGAGTCGATGGTTTCCATCCAGGAGCCCGGCCGGCTGGAGGTCCAAAGTCCCGGGCCCTTGGACCGGGTGATCCGGGGCCAAACCAAGCGGATGAAGACTTCCACCAGGGTCAAAAGCCCCGCCAGGAAATAAAGGATGAGGTTCAAATTTTGGGTGAAATCCAGGCTTTCCATGAGCGCTCCGTTTCCTTAATCTTCGACTTTCAGGAC
This sequence comes from bacterium, assembly GCA_035541195.1. Classification (GTDB taxonomy): domain Bacteria; phylum Oederibacteriota; class Muellerivitia; order Muellerivitales; family Muellerivitaceae; genus Muellerivita. The sequence goes on along the minus strand of DATKNU010000238.1, from coordinate 3,666 downwards.
GGCCATGAAGGCCTCCTGGGGTATTTCGACGCTGCCGATGTTCTTCATGCGCTTCTTGCCTTCTTTTTGTTTCTCCAAAAGCTTGCGTTTGCGGCTGATGTCGCCGCCGTAACACTTGGCCAAGACGTCCTTGCGCCGGGCGCGGACCGTTTCCCGGGCGATGATCTTGCCCCCGATGGCGGCCTGGATGGGCACCTCGAAGAGCTGCTGGGGGATGATTTCCTTCAATTTCTCGGCGATGCCCCGGCCCCGGATTTCCGCCTTGTCCCGGTGCACCATGAAGGACAGGGCGTCCACCGGCTCGTTGTTCAAGAGGATGTCCACCTTCACCACGTTGCCCGGCCGGTAACCGATGGGCTCATAGTCCAGCGAGGCGTAGCCCTTGGTGCAGCTCTTGAGCTTGTCGAAAAAGTCCATGACCACCTCGGCCAAGGGCAGTTCGTAGGAGATCTGGGCCCGGGTGGGGTCCAGGAAGGAGGTGTTCTTGTGGATGCCCCGGCGCTCCTGGCAAAGGGTCATGACCGCGCCGATGTAGTCGGCGGGCACGATGATCTTGGCGTCGATGAAGGGCTCCCGGACCTCGGCGATCTGCGAGGGATCGGGCAATTTGGTCGGGTTGTCCATCCAGACTTCCTCGCCGCTGGTCTTCACCACCTGGTAAATGACGCTGGGGGCGGTGGCGATGAGGTTCAGGTTGTACTCGCGCTCCAGGCGCTCCTGGACGATTTCCATGTGGAGCAATCCCAAAAAGCCGCAGCGGAAACCGAAGGAAAGCGCCACCGAGGTCTCGGGCTCGAAGGACAGCGCCGCGTCGGAGAGCTTGAGCTTGGCCAGGGATTCCTTCAGGTCGTCGTAATCCTCCGAGTCCACGGGGAAAAGCCCGCAGAAAACCATGGGCAGCACGTCCTTGAAGCCCGGCAGGGCCTCGGCCGTGGGACGGCCTTCCTCGGTGACCGTGTCACCCACTTTGGCGTCGCGCACGTCCTTGATGTTGGCGCAGATGTAGCCCACCTCGCCGGCTGAGAGCTTTTCCACCTTTTCCATCTTGGGTTTGAAGACGCCGATCTCCTCGATCTCGAAAACCTTGCCGGTGGCCATGAACTTCATCTTGGTGCCTTTTTGGATGGTGCCGTTGAGGAGCCGCACGAAGACGATCACGCCCCGGTAGATGTCGAACATGGAATCAAAGATCAGGCCCTTCACGGGTTCTTGGGACTCGCCCCGGGGCGGGGGCACGCGCTGGATGACCGCCTCCAGGATTTCCTCGATGCCGATGCCTTCCTTGGCGGAGGCCGGAATGGCCTCGGACCCGTCCAGGGCCAGCGACTCCTCCATCTGTTTCTTGCAGCGCTCCACGTCGGCGGCCGGCAGGTCGATCTTGTTGATGACGGGCACGATGGCCAGGTTCTGGTCGAAGGCCAGGAAAGCGTTGGCCAGGGTCTGGGCTTCCACGCCCTGGGAGGCGTCGATGAGCAAGAGGGCCCCCTCGCAGGCCTTGAGGCTGCGGGACACCTCATAGTTGAAGTCCACGTGCCCCGGGGTGTCGATGAGGTTCATCTCGTAGGTCTTGCCGTCCTTGGCCTTGTAGAAGAACCGCACGGCCTTGGCCTTGATGGTGATGCCCCGCTCGCGCTCCAGGTCCATCTGGTCCATGAGCTGGTCGCGCATCTCCCGGGGCGGGATGGCCCCGGTGAACTCCAGGAGCCGGTCCGCCAAGGTGCTTTTACCGTGGTCGATGTGGGCGATGATGCAGAAATTGCGGATATGGTCTAGCGACAAGGCGGCGGCGCTCCCGGAAACTGGTTTAAGCTCGGCGAAAGGGGGCCAGTATAGGGCAGGCCGGATGGAAAAAGAAGGAATGAAAAACCCCCCTCCCCCAACAAAAAAGGCGCGGGGGCCAAGGCCCCCGCGCCTTTTGACTCAACCCTTAATCAATAAAAAGCCACGTCATCCAACCAGATGTCGCAGGTATAGAGCGTCCCCGCGGGGCCGTTGGTGTTGACATTGTTGGAACGGCTGGTCCACATGAGCTGGAGGATCTGCTGTTTGTCGGTGGCCGTGACCGTGCCCGGGCTGCCCGAGCTATATTGGGTCGACATGGAGGCGAAATCCTCCGAGATCTGGAACCAGCAACCCTTGGGATAACCCAAGAGGTTGTTGCCCAGGTAATCGTAGCAAGGGACATGGCCGCCCGTGCCGCAGGTGCCGTCACCGCCGATGCTGGCGGGGGCGATGCGGGCCGTGATCAGGCAGAAAAAGATCTGGTTGGCGGTGTCATCCAACCCTTGGTTCCACCAAAAGGAAACGCCCGTGAAGGCCGAGGCGTCGAACATGTTGCCGCTGTTGAAGGAGGCGTTGGCCCGGGGGAAGCACTCGATCTCAAAGGCCGGATAGCCGCCGTTCCCGTAGTCCAGGTAGGTGCCGAAAAGGTGAAGCGCGTAGGCGCTGGTGCCGCCATAGGGACAGCCGCTATTGGCATAGGGCGGGGCCAGGACCAATCCGCTGTCGTTCTGGTAGGCGTAGGAGCCGTCCAGGAAAATGCCTTGGTTGGAACCCGTCAGGGTGGGGTTCACTTTCAAGGAGGCGTTGCCGAAGTTGGAAACGTCGGTGTTGGGCAGGGGCGGGGCCAAAATCGCGCCGGGGTTCGCCAGGGGCAGGCTTTGCTGGCAGCCCTCAAAAACAAGGCTTCCGGCAAGCGCCGCCAAGATTCCCAGGTTTAAACCCCACCATTGCTTTTTCATTCCCGCCTCCGCCCCACGCTTGGATGCCCTCTAAAAGTTTACCGCGTTTTTAAAATCAGAAGAACTCGATGTCGTCCACGTAAAGGTCGATCTGGGCCTTGCCCGGGACCTTGTTGTTGTTGCCCTCTTCCCATTGGAGCCAAAGCGTCTGCTTGAGGTTGTAGCCGTTGTCGCCCGTCAGCGTCGCCGAGGGCTCAGGCGCGTAGCCGGATTGAAGCTGGGTCAGGTCGCTGAAATTGTAGCTGGCCAAAATCCACTGGCCGCCGGTGCCGCCGCTGTAATCCGCGGCGAAATGGTCGTAGCAACGCTTGGGGCCGGCCGGGCAGGTGCCGTTGTTAGTGCCCACGGGCACCGTCTGGGCCACGGGGATGGCGAAGACCCGGTGGGCCGCCGTGTCGTCATTGGCCACCTTCATGTAGAACTTCACGCCGGTGAAATGGTTCGCGTCGAAATAGGTGTAGTTTTCCATGGGCATCTCAAGGTCCAAGGCCGGGAAGGTGTTGTCCAAGAGGTCCGTCACCGCGCCCGACATCCGGAAGCAATTGGCGCTCACGTAGCCCCCGGGCACCAGGCCGCCGCCGTTGAAACTGCCGTAAGTGGTGAAGTTGTTCACCAGGGTCACCGAACCCGGGCTCCTGAGCGCGTAAGTGGGCGGGTTATTGGTCTCGAACAAGTTGGGGTTGATGACGATCGACGCGGAATCGAATTGGTCCACCCGGCTGGTATTGGCCACCGAGGAGGCCGCCGGATAGGCGCCCAAACCCGGGATTTGGTTCTTGCAGCCGGAGGCGAAAAGGACCAGGGAAAAGCTTAGGAGCGCGCAAAGGCCGCCGACCCAAGCCGCCTTCTTAGAATTGGATCTCATAGGTCACCTCCGCGTATTGGTTCCCCACCCGCTGACCCGACGGCAAAGCCCCCACGTAGG
>DATKNU010000237.1:0-27029 GCA_035541195.1 bacterium | reverse complement strand
CGGATTGATGTAGCGGCTGTGAATGGCGCACTAAACGGTTACGAAATTAAATCCGACCGGGATAGTCTTCAGCGTCTTTTCGGACAAATTAATTTATACGGCAAAGTTTTAGATTATGCGGTTTTAGTGGTTGGAGAACGTCACATTGTTGAAGCTGTTGGAATTGTGCCTGAGTGGTGGGGCATTTTTAAAATAATTCCCGATGCGAAAACACCCAGCTTTGATGTCTTAAGGCCCGGAAAAAAGAATATAGACCAAGACCCGAGATCATTGGTCGAGTTAATTTGGCGGGATGAAGCCCTTGAACTTCTTGAAAAACGAAACGCCATCCGTGGTTTTCGAGACAAACCCAGGCCAGTTATATGGGACAAAGTTTGCGAGTGTTATAGCTTGGAAGAAATTGCGATGGCTGTTCGTAATTGCCTCAAAGCTAGGGCAACGCGGAAAGGTCTTCAACAACCGTCGTAATATGATGAATCGTTCCTAAACGTCTCCAAGCTCCCAATGATCCTAGGCGGGGAGCCCCAGAGGCTGCCGCCTGCACTGAAGAACATCCCCCACAATGAGTTGGTCCCCGGAAATGCTCTCGTAGTTCTCCGGTAACTAGTTGCGAGGCTAAACCTCGGAATTGAATTGTCGGAAGAACCGACCGGATACTTACGCCTTTGATAAGCAACCAGGAGTCGGCCGAAGTATGCCGAATGGCTGCAGATGCTTTCATTGTTATTGGGTCAAATCCTTCAACTCCTTTCGAATGTTGAATCGCACAATCGCTAAAAGTTGGCAATCGTGGAATTTCCGATCTTCTGGAAAACAGATTATTTCTCCATGCTAACCAATCCACTCTATCAACAAGCTCATGAGAATTTCTGTCGACAATCCCCATGCTTGATGGAAAACCACAAGCGGAAACTGTCAAGGTTTTCCACAAAGGGTGATCGGGCACGCTTGCAAGAAAAGAGTTTGTTAAAGCTATCACTCCATCAACAACAAAATCATTAATGGGACCGAGGTCAACGATTAAATCAACTTCAGCGTGGGAAAGGTTATGCCGCCTCATGAAGTCCTGTAATGCAACTGTAAGATTACCTTGTTCAAATTCATCTCGAGTTAACCTGATACCTAGACCGTTAGTCCGATAACTTAAAGCGGGGACCACATCAGCGGTTCTTGAGATGCCGGTTATGGGCGTAAAGACGATGTTTTCGGTTTGAGCTCTTTGGAATACAGCGGTTGCGGCTTCCGGCCCATCGGGTGCGATTTCACGGGTATCAATAAAACAACGGGTATAAGGCCTAGTACTTTCGGCCAACTGTTTAAAGGTTGTTTCTAAATGAGACTGGATATTTTTAGCAGGAACACGCTCAACGACTTCGAGTAGAGGAGTGATATGGGGTTGCAATGCCGGTTGAATGTTTTGTAATGCGGCTTTTTCACCCTGTTTTATTTTTAAAACGGGAACGTAATGTCGATAATTGAAATTCACGAAAAAGCCCCCTTATCGAGGGGGCCATAAACGAAGAGGTGCCGCCTCGTTTGCGAGGCTCTTATAGTATGAAAGAAGTGCCTCTAAAGGGTCATTATTTTCCGGGGAAAAACAAATCCGAATTGTTTTATCCAGCGACATTATTGGTTGAACTTTTTGACGGACAACTTCTGGGCCAAGGTTATCGCAAAATGCTATTAAAATGGCCTCGAATGTTACTAGGCGCCCACTGGTGGCCTCGCCGAAGCCCGCTATATTTTTTAGGGCGCCTACAGCTCTTTTATCTCCCGAGAAAATAAACGCAGCATATTCGGCTCCGGCGGCGAATAGTTGAGCTTCCCCAGGGTCAATGGCCGGAATGCCAACCAATTTGTCTTTCCAGAAAGTTCCGGCTTGAGTGAGGATGGAAATTGTTGCGGCTATCGACAGAATGTGCTCGGAGTTAGCCGAACCATAAGTTTGGCGCAACCGACCACCGCGCAACATATATGGCAGAGAAGCTAATCTCTCACAATCGGCTCGGTTGGATCCGAGCAATTCCAACGCCTCATCGAATAACCCACAAACAGTAAGTTTGCAGAAAACGTCATTGTCAATTAGGAGTCGCATTAGGACGGGGAACCCCATAGACACATTGAAGGAGGGCTGAATCGCTTTCGGATGCTTCATTGAACTTGATATTGTTATTAAAGTATTGGCTAAGCAGCCTTCTTGCGCCCGATCCCCGATATAGAGCCTGTACCGCTCGCGTGGCGGTTGCGTAGTCGTGTGATTGAGATGCCCAAGCGAAAATAATTTGGCTGGCTTCGATGCCAGTGGTTTGTTCCATTTTTGAAGCACGGCTTGCGAGCTGTTTAAAATCTTCCCCGTCAATCAAAGGTATTGGGTTATTGCCCACGAGTACTTGCTTGGCGAAGAGATCGGCTTTGACCTCAATATCGCTGTCATCGGCGTCTTCACTTTCATCTATGACGGGTTGGCCGGAGGAACAATCGCCCGCCACAATATGGCCTACTTCATGGGCTATCCAAAAAGCCAGGCGGCCTAATTCATCTTGCCTGTGACTGATTAAAACAACTGGATTTCCTTCGACGATGCAGGCGAGTCCCTGGAAACTGGGGGCCGGAATAAGTTCGAGGGGGACCACAGGAATCCCGCGATTCCAAATATCCGCTAGAATTTCATTAAGGGTTACAGGGGACTGGTCTTTTTTGAGTTCATCGCGCCATTTCAGTCCGTCGGAAAACGAAATGGGAGTAGAAGGCTCTTTGCGGCGTAAATTGCGGACCACGGCGCCGGCAATTTGTATGGCCGAATGGATCGCTGGCGCAAGTTTATCGCGATTAATGTCTTTAACCCGGCGTAGTTGGGCATTTGGATAAATTGGAGGTAAAAGAGGAATTTTGGGGTTCTGAACGGAAGACAAAGGAATTCCGAGGAACCGGGACACTCGAATTTCAATGTCGGGAAGTAGGCTGGGATCTTGGGCGGCAACCTCATTCCACCAATCAGGCAAAATGGCCGCTTGGATGAAGTCGTTTTTGAATCCACCCTTAGTAAGGCGGCGAATTAAGTTTGCGAAAGTATGCTTCTCCAAATGGTCCCCAGTGACAGGTTTTAGTCCAATGAATAGTTGTGGCTTAAGATATCAAAAAAACATGGGGGCACAAATTTTTGATTTAGCATAAACATTGGCCATGTGTATACATAAGTATACTACTGATGAAGAAATATTGACACACAAACGTGTGGCCGACCCTAAGAATCAGCAGCAGCCATAATCCGGCAGGCGGGGCACGGGATGGCCGTGCTTTTTCAGCGTCTTGGGATGCTTCTTCTCCACCAACACCTGCCACCAACGCCTAAAGGATTCCACCAGCACCACCAGAGCGCAAATCATGATGGTGAGCGTCATGGCGATATTGGCCCAGGCCTTAAAGGCTTGGCCCGGCTGGGCGGCCAGCGCCCAATTGCTTTGAACGATCAAGGCGCAGGCTGACAGGGTCGTCACCAAGACAAACAGCATGGGCAGGAAGGTGGTCCAGGCGTATTTGGCCTTGCCCGTGTTGATGATGGCGCTGGTGGCCACCGCCAAAGCCACGCCCGCCAAGAGCTGGTTGGCGGCGCCGAACATGGGCCAGATGGTGGCCACGCTGCCCGTAGCCAAAAGCCAGGTCCAGCCGCCCACTACCAAGGCGGTCGAAAGGACCGTGCCCGGCACCCACCGGGGATCCTCTAAGGGCTTCCAAATCCGTCCCCCGAATTCCTGGACCAAAAAGCGCGCGATACGGGTGCCCGCGTCGATGGTGGTCAGGATGAACAGGGCCTCGAACATGATCATGAAGTGGTAGAAATAGGCCATGAGGTTCTGCAAGCCGGGCAGGCCCGCGAAGATTTGCGCGAAGCCCACCGCCAAAGACACCGCCCCGCCGGGGCGGCCCGCCACATTTTCGCCCACGGCCTGGCAAAGGGTCGAAAGGTTCACCGGGGTCATGCCGAGGGCCGCGAATTTCTCCGCGGGCACGTTGATGGCGAAATAATCCGCCGGGAAGAGCGAACAGGAAGCCAAGAGGGCCACCAAGCCCACCAGGCCTTCCATCAGCATGGCGCCATAGCCGATGAAGCGGGCCTGGCTTTCCTTTTCCAGCATTTTGGGGGTGGTGCCGGAGGAGACCAGGGCGTGAAAGCCCGAGACGGCGCCGCAGGCGATGGTGATGAAAAGGAAGGGAAAAAGCTTGCCGGGGATGATGGGCCCGCCGCCATGGATATAAGCGGTCAGGGCGGGCATTTGAAGGTCGGGATGCACCAGGATGATGCCCAGGACCAGCGCCGCGATGGTGCCGATCTTCATATAAGAGCTCAGGTAGTCCCGGGGGGTCAGCAGCATCCATACCGGCAGGACCGAGGCGATGAAGCCGTAGAGGGCCAGGGCGGTGATGACGCCCTCCCGGGAAAAACGAAAGAGCCCGTCCAGGGGCGAGCCCGGAACCAGGTTCCCGAAGATGACCCCCAGCAGCACCAGCCCCACGCCCACCGCGCTGGCTAGGCCGATCTGCTTGGGGTTGAACTTGAAGATCCAAAAACCCACCAGAAGGGCGATGGGGATGGTCATGGCGATGGAAAAGACGCCCCAGGGGCTGTCCTTGAGCGCGTTGACCACGGCGGTGCCCAGCCCCGCCAAGGCCACCACCACGATGATCAGGATGGCCACCGAGCCCACGGTGCCCGCCAGGGGGCTGATCTCGTTGCGGGCGATCTCGGCCAAAGACTTGCCCCCGCGGCGCACCGAGGCGGCCAGGATCATGAAATCCTGCACGGCGCCGGCCAGGCACACGCCCGCCAAAAGCCACAAAAAGCCGGGGAAGTAGCCGAACTGGGCGGCCAGCACGGGGCCGATGAGCGGGCCCGCCCCCGCGATGGCGGCGAAATGGTGGCCGAAGACCACCCATTTGTTGGTGGGGTGGTAATTGTGCCCGTCCTTGAGCTGGTGGGCCGGGGTGACGCGCTTATCGTCGAGCGCCACGACTTTCGCCGCCAGGAAGGCGCTGTAATAGCGGTAGGCGATGACCATGACGAGAAGGGCGCCGAGGATGAGGGGAAGTACGTTCATGAAGAGGCTCCTGGAAGAAGATAAAAGACTCTATCAAAAAACCTTTTCACCGCCAAGACAGCAAAACCCTCGCCCCTTGCGGGAGAGAGAAACTTTGAATCCCGCTGACCTGGTGGGTCAACCTCTTCCCGCCGGCTCATCCTGAGCCAATCGCGGCGGGATTTCGTCAAACTTTTTAACTCCGATATGGATGATTTGGCTCGCGGGATACATATCGCCCTTTTAACTACTTGAAGGGGTCTCACATCCCGCTGGCCCTTCGGGCCAACCGTAGCGGGATACATATCGCCTTTTTAACTATTGGATTGGAAAGAGGGCGATATTAACAAAAAAGGCCCCGCGGCAAGCGCCGTGGGGCCTATAGCTGCTTAAGTTTTTACGGCTTGTTCGGCTGGGGCGTCAGGCGAAGGTAGGGCTTGACGGCCTTATAACCCTTCGGGAAACGCTCCTTCAATTCCTTCTCGTCCTGCAAGGCCGGGACAATGACCACCTCGTCCCCGTCCTTCCAATTGACCGGCGTGGCCACCTTGTACTTGTCGGTGAGCTGCAGGGAATCGATCACCCGCAGGATCTCGTTGAAGTTGCGGCCCGTGCTGGCCGGGTAGGTGATGGTGGCCCGGATCTTCTTGTTGTTGTCGATGATGAAGACCGACCGCACCGTCACGTTGGCCGTGGAGGCCGGGTGCAGCATGTCGTAAAGCGTGGCCACCTTCTTGTCGGCGTCGGCCAGGATGGGGAAATTGACCTGGGTGTTTTGGGTCTCGTTGATGTCCGGGATCCACTTCTTGTGGGATTCCACGCTGTCCACCGAGAGGGCCAAGACCTTCACGCCCCTTTTGGCGAACTCGTCCTTGAGCTTGGCGGTGGCGCCCAGCTCGGTGGTGCAGACCGGGGTGAAGTCCGCGGGGTGGGAAAAGAGCACGCCCCAGGAATCGCCCAGCCATTGGTAAAAATGGATCGTCCCTTCGCTGGATTCCTGCGTGAAATCGGGAGCCGCATCGCCTAAACGTAGTGACATGACCTGCCTCCTGAAAAAGAATTTGGTTGAAAAGACCCCCGGGAAATAAAAAACCCGCGGGCTTTTTCAAGCGGCGCGGGTTCGAAGAAAATTCGGACTCATTCACCGCTTTAGCGCCCTGTTCGCGCGCCTTGGAAGGGGTGCGCCGGCCGGGGCAAGTTGTCCGCGCTTTGAGGTGCGGGGGGACTTTTAAGGTCCCGGGTTAAAGCCTCGCCGTTTGAATATTATTAGTACTATTAGGGCCTTGAAGTCAATAGCGGCCCAACCTCTCAAAAGTAAGAATAGGGGGGCGGCAAAAACCTTTAAACCATTTCACCGCCAAGACGCCAAGTTCGCCAAGTTAAGGCAAAGCCTTTTCCCTTAAATCTTAAACAATCTATGTTGAAGTCTAAATTCTTACTTGGCGAACTTGGCGAACTTGGCGTCTTGGCGGTGAGGGCTTAATTTTTTCAGGTTCTAAATTTGTATAATTTTATTCTTATGGTCCAAGTAGTCCTTCAACACATACTGGGTGAGCTTGTCGGGGGCGGGGTAGATCAGCCGGCCCTTGTTGATCCGGTGCATCCGTTCCATGAATTCCCCCTCGCCGAAATAGCCGGTGTCCATCTCGTTGCCCATCATGAAGGTGTTGATGGTGATGGCTTCCTCGGTGACCGCGTGGATTTCCCGCAGGGTGCGCTGGTAGGTGCGCTCGTTGGGCGGATAGGTGAGGTAAAGCTGGGAGCCCTCGTAAAAGGCCGTCGGGGCCCCGTCGGTGATGAGCAGGATGCTCTTGTTCTTGGTGTCGGAGTTGGCGAGCAGCACCCGGGCCAGTTCCAACCCCTTCTGCAGGTTGGTGAAATGCTCGGGGATCATGGCGCGGGTGCGGGCGTCCACTTCCTTTGAGAAATCCACGCGCATGTTCACGCCGCCGCCCATCATGGAAATGGGCTTGGGCGCCAGCTCCGGGATGGCCCCCACGGGGATCTGCTTGGCGAAGGTGGAAAAGGCCACGAAATAAAGCTTGTCCTCGGGGTACTCGCTGCGGATGAGCGCGTCCAGCGCCAGGGCCAGCTTCTTGGTGTTGTAGAAGCGGCCATAGCGGGCCATGGAGCCGCTTTGGTCGATGAGCATGACGATGGCGGAAGAAGCCGCGCCCTTGGTTTGGTGCACCATGAAGTCCCGGCTGTCGATCTTGATCTTGCGGTTTTGAAGCCCGCCGGGGGCCGCCAATTGCCGGATGGCCGAATTGAGCAGGCTGGAGGGAAGGTCCAGCGACGTGAGTGAGTCGCCGAACTCGTAGGGCTGGGTGCTGGTCATTTCCACGTTGCCGTCGCCCGAGTAGGTGGCGTGGTGGCGGCCCAGGCCGTCGGAGAAAAGCCGGGAAAAGATCTCCTTCAGGGCCTTCTCGCCGATCTTGCGGGCCGCCCCCGGCGTGATCTTGTAGATGTCCGTGTCCTCGTCGTAGTCGACGTCCCCGGTGGCCCGCAGGGCCTCGGTGAATTGGCGGCGCAGGTCCTCGCGCTTGGCCTCGAAGGCCTGGGCGGCTTCCTCGCCCAGCATGTCCTTGAGCTGTTGAAGGTCCATATTGAAGAGGTCGCCGTATTCCACGGCGTCTATCAGCCGGTCCTCCAGCTCGTCCAGGGCCTCCAACTTTTCCCTCAGGCGCTGGGCCTCGGCCGGCGAGGGGCTCCTTCCGCCGGTGAATTCATAGTCCTCGTAAAGTTCCTGGAGCGCCCGCAGTTCCTGGATTTTTTGGGAAAGTTCCTGGAGCTTGCGCCTGGTTTCGTCGTCGCCCCGCCGGCCCAAGCGCGCGAGCTGCCAGTCCAGGTTGTAGAGGGCCGAGTCGTCGCGCTCCGCCAGGGCCCCTTCCAGCTTTTGGGAGAGCTTGGCGTCCTTGAGCTTGTCCATGAGCCTTTGAAGGTCCAGGGAGCGGCGGGTCACGTCCTGCTCGAGCTGGTTGAGCAGTTCGTCCAACCGGTGGGCGTCCAAGAGGGCCTGCCGGTCGGCGGCGATTTTATCCAGGAACCCCTGGATGAGCTCGTCCAGCCCCCCCACCTTCAGGAATTGGTTGTAGGGGATGCCCTTTTCCTGCAGGTGCTTGAGGGCCTCGTCGAAGGACACGTGGTACTGCATCATCAGTTCCTTCACGGCGCTGATCAGCTCCTCCACCGTGAAGGGCGGCTTTTCGGGCTCGTGCCATTCGGAGTAATCGTGGGTGATCATAAAGCTCCTTAACCAAAACCAACCGCTCACGCAAAGACGCTAAGACGCCAAGGACGGCAAAACAAAATCTGATTTTCTTTGTTCTAAAATCCTTCCTTTGCGTCTTGGTGTCTTGGCGTGAGCTTTTTGTGTTGGTTCATGTTTATTCTTTTTTGCGTTTCATGGCCGAGGGCTGGTAGTCGAACATCTCCCCCACCTTTTGCCGGGAAAGCCGCCCCGACAGGTGCAGGCCCTCCAGCACGAATTCCACGCAGGAAGCCTGGTACACTTGCGAGTTTTTCCCGGTCAGGTGGTGCACGGGCTCCCAAATCTGCGGCAGTTGGGAAATGACGTCCTTATATTGGGCCGCGGGGGTCAGCTCCGACACCCGGATGTGTTTTTCGCCCCCCAGGTCGGGCAGGGGCATCTCCAGGTGGCCCTTTTCCATCTGCTCCTTGAAGACCTGGGAGACGGCCTTGTCCATGATCTTGCTGAAGACCTGGAACTCGGTGACGGTCTCTTCCCGGAAGGGATCCAGGTCGATCTTGCCCGAGGAGGAGGTATAGAGGTAGTTGAGGTCCGACATGCGGGGCACGGCCTCGGGCTCGCCCAGCAAATAAGCCCGGCGCCTGGCGTTGGCCACCATGGTCTCGTAATTGGCGATGGAAAGCCGGGCGGACACGCCCGACTTTTGGTTCACATAGGGGCTGCGGCGGGCCTCCAGGGTGATCTGCTCGATGATCTCCAGCATGAAATCGGGCACGGTCACCGTCACGCCGTCCGCCGGGGGCGGGGCGGCTTCCTGGCGGATGATTTGGATGCCCAGCTCCCGGGTCAGGGGATAGTGGGTCCGGATCTCGGCGCCGATGCGGTCCTTGAGCTGGGTGATGATCTTGCCCGCCCGGGTGTATTCCTCGGGGTTGGCGGTGAAAAGCAGCATCAGGTCCAGGTTGAAGCGGATGGGGAAGCCCCGCACCTGGATGTCGCGCTCCTCCAAGATGTTGAAGAGGGCCACCTGCACCAGGTATTCCAGGTCCGGCAGTTCGTTGACCGCGAAGAGGCCCCGGTTCATGCGGGGGATGAGGCCGAAATGGATGGCGTCCTCGCTGGCCAGGGGGTTGCCCGCGGCCACCTTGGCCGGGTCCAGGTCCCCGATGAGGTCGGCGATCTTGGTGCCGGGCGAAAGCCGCTCCCCGTAGCGCGCTTCCCGGCCGATCCACTCGATCTCCAGGTCGTCCCCCGCCTGGGCCAGTTTCTTCCGGCAGGCCGCGCAAATGGGATGGTAGGGATGGTCGTGGATCTCGCAGCCCTTCACCACGGGGATTTCCTCGTCCAGGAACCGGGCGATGGCGCGCATGAGCCGGCTCTTGGCCTGGCCCTTCTCGCCCAAAAGCACGATGTCGTGGTGGGCCAAAATCGCGTTGGTGATCTGGGGCACCACGGTTTCCTCGAAGCCGTGGATGTGGGGGAAAAGCGGCTCGCCGGATTTGAGCTTTGCCAGCAGGTTCTTTTCCAGCTCTTGCTTGACGGTCAGGTCCGGGTAGTGGGAGGCCTTCAATTGGCCCAGGGTTAAGGCTTTGGGGGACATGGGATCTTTCTTAAGGCTAGGTTGGAGCTTTCATCTTACGGGGCCCCGCGGCGCGGATTCAAGGGGAGGCGTTGAGCTTGAGCAGGCCCACCTGCTCGTAAACCCAGGCGATGCGCATCATGGAAAAATGGGCGTTGGAGGGGCAATCCTCCCAATGGCGGGTCCGCAGCTGCGAGGGATCGAGGGGCCGGGCCCGCCGCGCGGCGGGGTAATTGAGCCACAGGGCGATCCCGGACCGGCGGGCCGTCAGGCGGGGCCTCAGGTCGCAGTAATACTTGTGCAGGGCCCCGGGCAGGTAGGAAAAGGCGCAAACGTCCTTGTCCCGGTTTTTGGCCACGATTTCCGAGAGCGAATAGATGATGCGGGCGAAATGGTCGGGGAAATCCACCTGGGCCGCGGTCAGGCCCAGCTCAGGATGGAAATACTCCACTTCCTCGACGCCCCATGTCTCAAAGAGCGTGAAGGGGGGTATGACCCGAAGGTCGGGCCTTTGGTGGGCCACATTCTGGAAATAATAAAGGGGGAAGAAATCCTCGTCGCCCTCGGAAAAGAAAATGGCGTTGCGCGGCGCGGACTTCATGAGGTTTTCGCCGTAGTCATAGCGCAGCATCTGGTTTTGCTCGTCGCTCACGGCGTGGTTTAAGAGCCATTGCTGGAGCGGCAAAAAAACCAGCAGCGCGGCCCCCAAAACCCGGCGGGGGATGGAGCCCGTGAGGTGGGGCCGCAAAACCCAAAGCCCCAAGCCGGCCAGGATGGCCAAGGCCCAGTTGGAGGGCAGGAGGAAATTGTCCAGGTACCAACGGTTGCGCACGTCCAGCGGGATGATGAGGATGGTGTAGAAAACCAGCAACAGGCAGGCCCCCGAAACCGCCAGGAACAAGAGGGAACCCCGGGCCCCGCGGCGCCACCAAGCGAAAAGGCCCGCCGCCGAAAGCAGGAGCCCCACCCACCCGATGTCGGTCCAGAGGTGCACGGAAATTTCCACGTTCTGCAGGTGGGTGATTTGGAACCAAAGCGTGTGGACCTGCGACCAGGGGATGGCGCCCCGCAGGGCTTCCCAGATTTTCTCGGGCAGGACGGGTTCGGACCCGGCCACGTAGGCCCGGCGGGCCGTCAGCTTGAAGAGGGTCCAGGTGCGGGGATCGCCCAGGTTCAGCACCGGGTGCAGCTGGGCCCGCAGCGGCAGATAGAGGGCGAAAACCGAAAGCCCGACGGCCGCCAGGCTCAAGCGGCGGAAGGTCCGGGTCCAAAAGGCGGCGGTGCCCAAGAGGCCCCCTTCCCTCAGCGCGAAGAAAAGAACCAGCCCCGGCATGAAGATGACCTGGGTTTCCCAGTAATGGGCCAGGGCCAGGCCCGTGAGGAAAAAAACCAGCAGGGCCCACTTTTCCCGGGGCCCTTTCCCGGAATCGGGCGATTCCAGCTTCAAGAGGCAAAAGAGGGTGGCCATCAAGAACAGCATCTCGGTGATGTAAAGCCCGCCCTTGGCGCTCACGGCTTTTTCCCAATAGGTTTTGGAAAAGGCCAGGAACAGCCCGGCGCTGGCCAGCCAAGGCCCCAGGTTTTTCGTTTCGCCGCGGCCCGGGAAAAATTTCACCACCAACAGTTTCAGGTTCAAGGCGGCCAAGAGGGCGCCGAAGGCCGCGAAGAGGGCCGAACCCCAATTGACGCGGAATCCCGGGTCGCCCAGGGGCACCAGGCTCAAGAGGCGGTTCACCAGCGCGTCCAGGGGATAACCGGGGGGATGGGCCAGCCCCAAGGTCACCCCGGCGGTGATGGTTTCGGGGGAGTCGTCGTCCATGAAGCAGGGGCAGAGGGTGGTTAAAAACCCTAAAAAGCTGAGGAAGAAAATGGCCCAAAGCCAGTAAAAGTCCCCGGAAAAGAAAGCGGGGGCCGGGGACGCCGTCGGCGATCCGGACTTTTTTTCCCGCGGGCGGGACTTTGAAAAGGGGGCCATGGATGGTTTGATTATCCCGCCCCGGGCCCGGCGGCGCCAAGGTTAATTTTATCGCGGGCTTTTCAAAAAGCCCCCGCCTGCCCCGGCTTTGGGTTAAAATAAAAAAACCACATCCCCTTTTACCGAATCCACCGTCCGAAGGAAGCCCGCATGGCCCCCCTCTTGGGAAACCCGTCCACCCCGTTCCTTTCCGTTGAGCCCAAGGTGACCTTGGTCAACAGCTTCACCAAGCCCTTCGACAACGCGGTGGCCACGGCCCGCACCTGTTATTCCAGCAAGGGCATCATCACCACCGAACAGGTTTGGGGCGCGGGGCTCGACGAGGCCAAGCAGGCCGAAAGGCGCCAAAAGCGCGACGACCTGGCGCGGTCCATCTACAAGGCCGGCCACCACACCACGCTCCAACACGCGCATTTCCAATTCGCCCTCGAGAACGTGTCGAGGCAGTTCATCTGGAGCTTCCTGCACAGCCATCCTTTCTACAATTCCGAGCAGGTCTCCCAGCGCTATGTGACCGTGGCCCCCGACCAGGTGGCCCGGCCCCCCTTGAGCGGCCCAGCCGCCGCCCTTTACGACGAGACGGTGGCCTTCCAGACCCAGGCCTACCAGGATTTTTCCGAGCGGCTCAAGCCCCTGGTGGGCAGCGAGTACGTCAAGCGCTTCAAGGGCATCGACCTGAAGGATAAAAAGGGCGCTACGGCGGTCCAGAAAAAGTCCCAGGAAGTGGCCCGCTATATCCTGCCGGTGGCCACCTTCGCCTATCTTTACCATACGGTGTCGGGCCTGACCCTGCTTCGCTATTGGCGGCTTTGCCAAACCTTCGACGCGCCGCTGGAACAGCGCCTGGTGGTGGGCAAGATGATCGAGGCGGTCTTGGAACAGGCGCCCGAGTACCGGGCCATCCTGGAACAACCCATGGACTTTGAGGCCACCCCCGAGGCCCAAATGTACGAGGCCTTCCACGCCTCGGCTTCCACCCACAAGGCCTTCCGGGAGGAGTTTGACGCCTCGCTCCAAGGGCGCACGTCCAAGCTGGTGGATTATTCCCAAAACGGGGAGCGGATGCTGGCCGCGGCCGTCCGGGAAGTTTTCGGCCTGCCCGCCTCGGCCCTGTCCGACGACGCGGCCATTGAGCTGGCCCTGGACCCCTCGAAGAACAAGTATTTGGGGGAGACCCTGAACGTTTCCACCCACAGCAAACTGTCGCGGGCGCTCTTCCACCCCCACTACACCTTCCGCAAGAAAATCACCCACGCGGGCGATTCCCAGGACCAGCGGCACCGCATGACGCCGGCCTCCCGGCCCATCCTGCATGCCCTGACCTTGGACGAACCCGATTACCTGGTGCCCGTGTTGCTCCAGCAGGACCCGGCCTTGGCCCGGGAATTCGGCCAAATCATGGAACGCACCTGGGAGGCCATCGGGAAACTGCGCCAATGGGGCGTCAGCGAGGAATATGCCGCCTATCTTTTGCCCAACGCGGTTTCCGTGCGTTTCACCGAGTCCGCGGATCTTTTGAACCTGCACCACAAGCACGCCATGCGGCTTTGCTACAACGCCCAGGAAGAGATTTGGAAGGCCTCGGTGGACGAGGCCCAGCAGGTGCGGGAAGCCCAGCCCCGCATCGGCAAATGGCTCCTGCCGCCCTGCGGCCTCAGGAGCCGCGCCGGGACGCTGCCCAAGTGCCCCGAGGGGGACCGTTTCTGCGGCGTGGTGGTTTGGAAGAAGGACCTGAACGACTACCAGCGGGTCATCTAAAACGGGAATTTTTTACCGCCAAGACGCCAAGTCCGCCAAGTAAGGCAAACCCCAAGATTGATTTTCACAAGATTCTTCGTTGGGGTTGAATTAAGGATTTTTCAAATAGTTTCTGAGATTCACTTGGCGAACTTGGCGTCTTGGCGGTAAATGGGTTTTAGTGTTTAATCTTTTTTGACGTGCCTTGAATCCCATAGCCCCAGCAGCACCCCCGCCAGCAACACCCCCGCGCTGATGCCGAACAAGAGGTGGTAAGACCCCGTGCGGTCAAAGAGATAGGTATAGGCATAGGCCCCCAGGGCCTGGGTGAGGGAAAAGGCCGCGGTCATCCAGCCCCAAACTTCCCTTTGGCCGTCGAGCCCCGCCAATTGCCCCGACCGGCCTAGCACCAGCGACACGATGCTCATGGCCAGCGTCCCCACGGTGAAGGCCGAGAGGGCCAGGGCCCAGGGATTTTGGGAAAAGATGGCCAGCAGATTGGCCGCCGCCATGCCCGAGAGGCTCATCAGGATCCCTTCTTGAAAACCGAACTTCGGGCCCAGCGCGGAGCCCACAAAGGGTCCGACCAGGGACCCCAGGCCGAAGAGGATCCAATTCAAGGACGCGGTGCCCAGGCTTAAGTGAAGGCCCCGCACCAAATAATCGACCCAGAAAACCGTGCAGGGAACCAGCCCGGTGGCGCTGGCGCAATAAAGGAACAAGAGGATCCCAATCGGGCGGCTCATCCGCACCTTCAGGACCTCGTCGCCTCGCAGCAGCGAAACCGGCGGCGGCCAAGCCTTCCAAAAAACCAAGGCCCATAAAAGCGAGAGGCTCCCCAGGCCTAGCCAAGCCCCCCCGAGGCCAAAGCGCAGCAAGAAGGGAAGGGCGACCGCCGAGAAGAGGATCCCCAGGCCCAGGCCGGTGAAGATGAGCCCCCGAAGGGAATGGCGGCGCGATTCCTGCGCCTGGGCCAAAAGCGTGGGCGGGGCCAGGATCATCAGGAAGGCGCCCACCACGCCCACCATGAAGCGCCAGAAGGCGAACCAAGCGAAGGGCCCGGGATGGGCGCAGGCCAGGAATCCGGCGGCGACGGTCAACATGGAAAGCCGGATGAGCCAAGGCACGGAGAAACGCCGGGCCAGGGGGCCGGCGGCAAGGGAGCCCACGAGGTAACCCACCAAGTTGGCCGCGCCCAGGTAATCGGCTTGGGCCGGGGGGAACCAACCTGCCTGCACCAACGCGGGGATGAATTGGGCGAAGGAAAAACGGCCGAAGCCCACGCCCACCCAGATGGCCGAAAGGCCGGCCAAGCCGAAGACCCAGGGGAAAGATTTGGGGGATGAAGCGGAATTCGCCATGGGTCCTCCTTTAGGAAGCGGCTTCGGGTCCCTTTTTATAAAGGAGCGGGCCGGGGGAAACCAAGGGCATTCCCATTTTTTTGCGGCGCCCCGGCGGCTTTTGGGTAAACTGTGCGCCCATGAAAACCAACCGGCTCATTCTTTTCGACATCGACGGCACGATCCTTTCCACCGACCGCAAGGCCTGGGAAGACCCCTTCCGGGACGCCATGGAGCAGGCGCTTGAGGAAATCGGCGAGCCGCAAAAGATCGACACTTCCAGCTATAAGTCCGGCGGCAAGACCGACACCCAGATCATTTACGAGATCCTGGACGCCAACGGGTTCCCCGAAGAGACCATCACCCGGGTTTTCCCCGCGGTGGCCAAAAAATACCTGCAATTGCTCCGCCAAATCGTGGAAAAGAACCCCCAATACGTGATGCTCAAGCCCGGCGTGAAGGAATTGTTGGAGGACCTGAAGGGCCGGGAGGGGCTGGTGCTGGCGCTTTTAACCGGCAACTTCGAGGAGGGGGCCCGCATCAAGCTCAGCGCCCACGGCCTCAACGCTTATTTCCCCTTCGGCGCCTTCGGCGAGGGGGCCCGCGTGCGCTCGGACCTGCCCCCCCGAGCGCTTCAAGCCGCCAAGGCCCACAGCGCCTATCCCTTCGCGGGGAAGGAAGTGGTCATCATCGGCGACACGCCCAACGACATCCATTGCGGCCGCCACCTGAACGTAAGGGTGCTGGCGGTGGCCACCGGGCCCTATTCCCAGGACCTTTTACGCGCCGAGGGCGCGGATTTCGTTTTCCCCGACCTGACCGACCGCGCCAAGGTCTGGGACGCCATCGCGAAACCCCTTTAACCCCAAACTTTTGTAACTTCCGGCCTTTCCCCCTTTTACTTTAAGAAGGGCCCACAGGCGCTTGGGGCCCCGGGTTGAGGTATACTTTTTCCCGTGTTCGTGTATATGCACCTTTTAAGGGGAAAACCATGAAAAACGTCCTGATGCTCCTGCTTTTGACGGCGGGCCTTTCCATTCCCTGGGCTTGCACCCGTTCCTATGACTTCACCGCTTCGGGGCCGGGCGGGGGCGGTTCCACGCCCGTGACTATCTCGGTTTCCATCACGAGCGGGTCCCTGGGGACTTACGCCGGTTATTATTACCAAGCCGCCGGGTTCACCAACGACGGCGCCACCGGGGTGCTTCATGTCACCGCCCATGTGGGCGATACCGTCCTGTTGCCCAACGTCAACGGGTTCCATCCGCTTTATTTTGACGGCGGTTCCACCACCTGCCTCTACAACGGCAGCGGGGATCCGGCCACCAGTTTCACCTATACCTTCCCTTCGGCGGGGACCTACTACTTTCATTGCGGGTTCCACGCGGCCAACTGCAGCCAAGGCTTGGGGTCCTGCGGCTCCACCAATTGCACGGCCTTGGCGGGCGTCATCACCGTTTCTTAACCGCCGCTTATTTGTAACCCCCTTTCGGGGGGCCCGATATACAGGACGACTTAAACCGACGAAAGACGGAGGAGCGGCATGAAATCATTCGCCATAGCGGGCGCGCTTTTGGGATTATTGCTTTTCGGGGCTTGGGCCTGCGGCGGCAGTTCCTATTCCACCCCCACGGGCCCGGCGGGCACCCCCACCTTCACGAAGACCGTCACCTCGACCAAGACCATCACCCTCACGCCCACGGTGACCGCGACCCACACGCCGACCCAAACCCCGACGGTCACCAACACGCCCACGGTGACCTCCACCCCCACGGCCACGCCGGCGATTGTGTTCACCACCAAATCGGACGGCAGTTCGGCCACCGGGTTCGCCTATTCGGCCGCCGGCGCCACGGTGAACGCGGATCAATCCCTCGTTCTCTCCGCTCAAGTGGGGGATGTCATCAGCATTGAGGCCAACGGCACCCACCCCCTTTATTTCTACCAGTCGGGGGCCGGCAGCTGCGTGGTGACGGCCAGGACGACAAATTTCACCTATACCATCCCGTCTTCCGGCACCTATTATTTCCACTGCGGCAACCACGGGAACAATTGCGGCGGAACGGGCACCAACGGCAACGTCACCTGTAGCTCCACCAGCTGCACGGCCATGGCAGGCGTCATCAACGTGCCGTAGGTTCGCCCTCCTTCTAGGTGTTAAAAGGGCGAACCGTATCCCGGGCGACTTGCCAAAGGTTCCCGGGATAGAAGACCTCCTTCTAGGAGTTAAAAGGGCGAACCGTATCCCGTGAGCTTGGCCGAAGGTCCACGCACCTCATAGGTGTTATCAAGGTGGGCCGTATCCCGTGAGTTTGGCCAAAGGCCCACGGGATAGAAGACCTCCTTCCAGGTGTTAAAAGGGCGAACCGTATCCCGTGAGCTTGGCCGAAGGCCCACGGGAAGGCCTAGGGGAAATGCCTGCGAGATAGAAGCCCTCGATAAAACGCGGTTGCAAAAAGGCCTCCAAGCCGGGAAGATACGAGCGCGAAACGCCATTCTCCCCCAAAGGATCGCCATGACCACCATCCGGTTGGCCCATAGCCCCGACGCCGACGACGCCTTCATGTTTTACGGCCTGGCCAAGGGCAAGATCGACACCGAAGGCCTCACTTACGAGCATATCCTCAAGGACATCCAGACCCTCAACGAATGGGCCCGGGAAGGGCGCATGGAAGTGACGGCCATTTCGGCCCATGCCTACGCCTATGTGAAGGACAAGTACGCGGTCCTGACCCACGGCGGCAGCATCGGCAAGAATTACGGGCCCCAAGTGGTGGCCAAGTCCGCCCTCCCCCTGGAAAGCCTGAGGGGGAAAAAGATCGCGGTCCCCGGGAAACTCACCAGCGCCTACCTGGCGCTCAAGATCCGCTTCCCTGATTTCGAGGAAGTGGTGGTTCCCTTCGACGAGATCATGGACGAGGTGGTGAAGGGCACCGTGGACGCGGGTCTGCTCATCCATGAGGGCCAGCTCACCCATGCCCAGAAGGGCTTGGTCAAGATCCTGGACCTGGGCGAGTGGTGGTACCAAGAAAAGAAACTGCCGCTTCCCATGGGCCTCAACGCCATCCGGCGCGACCTGCCGGAGGACGTGAAGCGAAAGGCCTCCAAGCACCTCAAGCAATCCATCCGCTACTCGCTGGAACACCGCGCCGAGGCGTTGGATTACGACTTGGGCTTCGGCCGGGGCCTGTCCCGCGACGTGGCGGACCAATTCGTGGGCATGTGGGTGAATGAGCGCACGGTGGACATGGGCGAGGAAGGGCGCACGGCCATCCGGGAGTTCCTCAAGCTCGGCGAGGAACGCCGGATCATCCCGCCGGTGGGCGCCGTCGAGTTCGTGGACTGACCCATGCAACCGCTTGAAGTCGGCGCGGCGCTCATCTACCGGGACGGCAAGTACCTCATCACCCAACGCAAGCCCGAGGATTCCTTCGGCGGTTTCTGGGAGCTGCCCGGGGGCAAGCGCGAGCCCGGCGAGGACATGGAAGAATGCGTGCGCCGGGAGCTCCGGGAAGAATTGGACTTGGCCGTCACCCTGACGGGCTTTTTCCGCGTGGTGGTCTACCCCTATCCCCACCGGCTGGTGAAGCTGAACATCTATTGGTGCACCATCGCCCCCGAGGCGGTCCCCAAGGCCATCGAGTGCCAGGCCTATGCCTGGGTGGAGCCCAAGGACCTGACGGGTTATTCCTTCCCCGAGGCCGACCAGGAATTGGTGCGGGAGCTTTCCCAAAGGCCCGCGGGGCCCCAGTCCTTCCCCCGGAACCACGACTACGCCGACGAATACCTGGAGTTCATCCGCCTTTTCAACCGGGGGTTCTTCTTCGAGAGCCATGAATTGCTCGAGGAGCTTTGGCGGCCCGCGAAGGACCAGGACCGGCTTCATTACCAGGCCCTCATCCAACTGGCCGTGGCCTTCCGCCACCTGCAGCACCAGAACGGCACCGGGGCCCTGGGGCTTTACGCCAAGGCCCGGGAAAAATGGGACCAATTGTCCGATCATTACAAAGGCCTGGACCTCAAGGCCCTTCGGGCCATGGCCGACCCCTATTTCGAGAAGGTCCAAAAAGCCGGGGGCCAAGTGGCGCCCGACGCCCTTCAAATCCCGCCCCGGATCCCCCTGCCGGCCTAAAAGAAAAATAACCTCAACCCCCGCGATGGGTTTTAGGGGTTCCTTTCGGCGGCGTTGCGTTTCCACATGGGATACTTGATCCGCTCCAGCGCGCTGTGGCGGGTGAAGGTTTTGAACTCCGCCTCGCTCAAGGCCGCGGCCTTTTCGGCGGTGAGGGCGAGGATTTCGGGACGGGGCAAAAAGGCGGGCTCCCGCCCGGCGGGCGCCTGTTGGTTGTAAGGGCAGGCGGTCTGGCAAAGGTCGCATCCGGCCAAATAACCTTTTAGCCGCGGCGCTTCCTTAAAGTCCGAGCGGTGTTCCAAGGTCAGGTAGCTGATGCATTTGGTGGCGTTGAGCAGCCCCGGCTCCTCCAAGGCGCCCGTGGGGCAGGCGTCCAGGCAGGCGGTGCAGGAACGACAGAGGTTTTCCGCCGGTTCGTCCGCCAAAAGTTCGGCGTCGGTCAAGATCTCGCCCAGGAACAAGAAAGAGCCGAAGCGCTTGTTGAGCAGCAAGGTGTTCTTGCCGATCCAGCCCAGCCCCGCGGCCGCGGCGTAGCTTTTTTCCAGCACCGGGCCCGTGTCCACGTAGCATTTAGCCTTGGCCCCGGGGGCGGTTTCCAACAGCAGCGCCGAAAGTTTTTCCAGCTTTTCCCCCAGGACCTCGTGGTAATCCCGGCCCCAGGCGTAGCAGGAAACCGGGTGTTTTTCCAAAAGCGGGTAGTCGGCTTCCCGGGGGTTGTAGCTGAGGGCCACCGAAAAAATGAAGCGGGCGCCGGGCAGCACCAAATCCGGGTTTCCCCGCTCGGCTTGGCGCCTTTGCAAATAACCCATCTCGCCGGCGTGGCCTTTTTGGAGCCACTCGAGGAAAAAAGGGAAGTCCGGCGAGGGGGAAGCGGAAGCGACGCCCGAAAGTTCGAAGCCCAGTTCCCGGGCCTTGGCCTTCAGAAGCTGGGCGCGCTCTTGCCCGGTCATTCGTCGAGGGCGCTGATCGTCAATCCCAAGGCGCTGAGCAGGGACAAGCCCACGACGGCCAGGGCGAGCATATGAAGGTTGTCCGGCAGGTTGAAATAAGCCGCCCCGGCGCCCAGGACCAGCGCCCAAGCGAAAGCCGGCCAAGCCCAGGCTAAGCGGGGGCGGGCCGGGGACTTCAGGTGGGGGTTGTTTTCCTTGAAGTCCGCGGAGGTGAAGAGCTTGCCCGTTTGAAGGTCCCGCGCGGTGCCGCCTTGGCCGGAAAGAATCAGGTCGCAAAGGTGGGACAAAAGCTCCTGGGCCCGCTCGGGGGAACCTTCCGGCGTGGAGGCGGTGAGGGCGCCGGTCTCCTCATCCCGGATGAGGAAACATTCCACTTCCGCCGGTCCGTCTTGGTAAAAGCGCAAGGCCTCCCAGGCCCCGGAAGGGCCGGTCACGTTGACTTCCACCGAGAATTCCCGGCGGTGCAGGGCTTCCAGCAGATCCGTGGGGGAAGGCAGGCCCGCCTCCCGGGGGATGAGTTTGTATTCGGACAAGGCAACCTCATTTCAAAGTAAACTGAACTGTGGGTTTGGCGAATCCGTGAAGATTTTAGCTTTTCCCCCTCTCCCTCAAGGGGAGAGGGGGACTTTAACTCGTGAGACTTGTCAATTAGGCAGTGCTTGAAATAAAAAGGGCGGGCCCTAGGGCCCGCCCAAAGGCGACAAAAGCGGCTGGGGGTTTAATTCTTCCCGGCGGTTTCCAGGTCCTTGCGGTAGAGCGGCGTCCAACCCGATTGGTCCTTGAAGAGGCGCACGCAATGGATGTTCTTCTCGTCCGTCAGGTAAAAGCGGTGGAAGCGGTTGGCGGGCACCAAGATGAAGTCCTTGGGTTCCACGGTCACCTTCATCCAGCGGTCGCCCTCGCCGCGGATCTCAAACACGCCGGAGCCGGCCAGGACGAAACGCACCTCGTCGTCGGTGTGCAGGTGCTCCCCCACGAATTTTTGGCACAGCATGTCGAAGTTGGGCATGTCGGGCCACATCTTGACCTGGTCCATGGTGACGTAGCCGCGTTCCTTCATGACCTGCTCCAGCGGCCCCTTATAAGAAGCCTCCTCGGTGGGGAACTGCTCATAGGTCACGCCTTGGGCGTTGAGCTGGGCCGGGGAAATGGTTTCGTTGGTATCCAACCAGATGGCTTTCATCGTCTCTCCTTAGATAAGTACAGGTTGTGCCTTAGGCCGGGACGCGGGGAAGCGCCTAAGACGGGTGAGTCCTTACCGGGCGGGGTCGATGCCCAGTTGTTTCATGCGGCAAGCCGCCTCGAACAGGTAGTCGTAGCATTCGGCGTGGGTCTTGGCCTGCTTCCAATCCTTGCCCCAGACATAGACGCCATGGCGGCGCACCAGCACCGCGTGGGACTTGGGGTGGTTGCGGATGGCCTCCTCCAGTGAATCGGCCAGGTCGCACTCATAGGCGGTGTTCTCGATGATGGGCACTTCCAGGGTGTCGAAGGCGCCGAAGCCCTCCAGGCCCTTCTCCATCTCCATGTTCTTGATGCGGAATTGCTTGTCGAAAAGCAGGGTCACGGAAACCGCGTTCAGGGAATGGCTGTGGAGCACGGCGCCGGCGTTTCGGATCTTATAGGCGTGCATGAAGAGGGGGGAACATTGGGAAAGCTTCAGGCCCCGGCCCGGTTCCTCGGTGACGGCGCCTTCCTCGTCCAGGGTGAAGATGTCCTCGGGGGAAAGGCGTTCCTTTTGGACGCCGCTGGGCGCCATGTAGATCTTGCCGCCTTCCTTAATGGAAATGCCCCCGCCCGTGCCCGAAGCCCAGCCCAGGTGGTAGAAATTGCGGCACAGCTCGCAGACCAGTTCCTTGACGGCTTGGGGCGAAAGGCCCGGCTTTTTTTCGGTCGCGCTCAGAATGGTTTCCATTTGAAAATAAAGTAGCAGTATCCTGTTTCCCGGTCAAGGGCGGCACCCGCCCGCCGGAAAGGTCCCGACTTGCCTTTTTACCAGACGGTTGAATCCATCGAATTGGCCGCGTCCCCCGAGGCGGTTTACCGGGCCCTGACGGATTGGAAGGCCAGGTCCCTTTGGCGGCCGGGCCTTCGCGTCACTTGGGACGGACCCGACCAAGCGGCGGTGGGCCAATGCGTTTCATTCAAGCTCAAGGGCTTCCCCGCTTACGGCTTCACCTACCGGATCGCCGGGCTGGAACCGCCGTCGCGGATTTACCTGGAATACCTGGCCCCGCCCCTCAAGGGCCGCGCGGCCATCGAAATCACTGCCGGGGCGGGGAATGAGGGGACCGGCTGTCGGGTGGCCTTTCATTGGATGAAAGTGGAACCCGTGGGGTTCCTGGCCTCCCTGGCCTTCGCCCTGGGTTGGGGGCTTGCCAGCCACCGGCGGCAGACCCGAAAAACCTTCCAATACCTCAAGCAAAGCCTGGAAAAAGCCCCCGCCCGGGCTTGAGTCGGCCTGCTTGCCCCTTTATCATGCCCTTCCTATCATGATTAGCCACACCGGGCCCCGGGGGTTCGGCCACTTGAACGGAGAGACGCCATGAGCAATTTGAACCAGGACCAGATCAAGCGCTACACCCGCCACATCCTTTTGCCCGAGGTGGGAGTGGAAGGCCAAAAGAAACTTTTGAACGCCAAGGTGTTGGTGGTGGGGGCGGGCGGCCTGGGTTGCCCCATCTCCCTTTACCTCGCCGCGGCGGGCGTGGGCACCATCGGTTTGGTGGACTTCGACACCGTGGACGCTTCCAACCTCCAGCGCCAAGTGCTTTTCACCACCGAGGACGTGGGTAAGCCGAAAGTCGAGGCCGCCGCCAAGCGCCTCCAGGCCCTCAATCCCGACGTGACGGTGAAGACCTATGCGGTGGCCCTGAAGAGCGACAACATCATGGACATCCTGAAGGATTACGACATGATCATCGACGGGACGGACAATTTCCCGACCCGTTACCTGACCAACGACGCCGCCGTGCTCCAGGGCAAACCCAACGTCTATGGCTCCATCTTCCGCTTCGAGGGCCAGGTCACGGTCTTCAAGGCGCCCGAGGGCCCTTGCTACCGTTGCTTGTACCCCGAGCCGCCGCCCCCGGGCGAGGTGCCGTCCTGCGCCGAAGGGGGCGTCATGGGCGCCATGGTGGGGACGGTGGGCGCCATCCAGGCCACCGAGGCCATCAAGCTCATCACGGGGGCGGGCAAGCCCGCCATCGGCAAGTTCGTGATCTACAACTCGCTGGACATGAACTTCCGCACCCTGAAGCTGCATAAGGACCCCAACTGCCCGGTTTGCGGCAAGAACCCCACGGTGAAGGCCCTCATCGACTACGAGCAGTTCTGCGGCATGAAGGTCGAGGAGACCCAAACCAAGGAGGTGGCCGTCGGCAAGGACGAGATCACGCCCTTGGAACTCAAGGTCATGATGGACGAGAAGCGGGACTTCCTGCTGCTGGATGTCCGCGAGCCCAACGAGTGGGACATCGCCAACATCAAGGGCTCCCTGCTCTTGCCCCTGTCCCAATTGCCCCAGCGCTTCCATGAGCTGGACCAGTACAGGGGCAAGGCCATCGCCGTGCATTGCAAAAGCGGCGTGCGCAGCCAGAAGGCCATCAACTTCCTCAAGCAACAGGGCTTCGACCACCTGACCAACGTGGCGGGCGGCATCCTGGGCTGGAGCGACCAGGTGGATTCCTCGGTCCCCAAGTATTAAGTCCGGCGCTTGAGCCCCGAACCTTCCTCCGCCCAAGCCCCCGGCGGGGTGATCGGCCTGGCCCGGGTGGTCTTCGCCGAGCGCTTTTCGGCTTTCGTGGATTACCGCACTCAGGAAGCCGATCCCCTGTCCCGGGAAAGGGACGCCATCCAGCTTTTCGTCCTGACCCTGGTCAAGATCCTGTTGTTGCTCGGCGAAAACAAGCAGGGGCCCCTGCTGCTCGATTACCTGCAAAAAGCCATGGGGGACACGGTGACGCCTAAGGGCCTTCAGCGCCCGCTCATCTTGGGCCCGGGCCAGTCATTTTTGGCCCAGCCCCCCGAGACGCCCCAAAAAACCATGACCCTGTCCCTCCAGCAAGAAGAGGAAGCCCGCTTGGCGGTGCTGGACCTTCCGCCGGGCGAGGAAGGGATCGATTACCCCGTGACGGTGGTTTTTTACCTGCAATACCTGCTCAAGACCCTGTCCGAGCCTTCGCTCTTTTACCTCATGTTGGTGATGGGGGGGCTGATGGAATATTACGACAAGATCGCCAAGCCCACGGACCTCAATGCCCTGACCGCGGGGCCAGCCTACGCTTTTTCCACGGCCACCCGCTACATCGAGGAAGAACGCCGGCGCCAGGCGCCGCCGCAATGACCTAAGCCGAGCCGGAGAGTCGGCGGCGGATCCATCGGTTGGCGGGTTGCTCAAGCAAGCGCAGGGAAACCCAGCCCAGGACGGAGACCGCCGCGAGGGCCAAAGCGAAATCCAGGTAAGGCCCCCGTCCGGCCAGGCAGGGGAACAACAGGAACAGCACCAGTCCCTGGTAAAGGTAGATGCCGTAGCTCATTTTTCCAATCCATCGAAGCCCCGCCCAAACCGGAAGCTCGAAAAAATCCAGGGTCAGGGCGCCCATCAGGAAAAAGCAAAAGCCCAAGCCGATGAGGAAATCATCCAGCCGGCTGCCCCAATAATCCGCGAAATAGGGTTGGCGGAAATAAACTTTTCCCATTAGAAAAATCCCGCCGAGCGTCCAAAGCCAAGCGGCGCGGGGGTTCGCCCTCAAGGCGCCTTGCCCTTTTTCCCAAACGAGGAACAAAAGGGCGCCCAAGGCGATGAGGCTGAAGCCGTTGAAGGAATTAAAACGCACCACCGAGTGGCCCGCGGGGAAGGACAATCCCACCCATTGGCTGGCCGGTCCCAGCGCGGCGAACAACAGCAGGAAGGCCGCCAGCTTGCGCCTGGTTTGAAGCCAAGAAAGCGCCAGGGGGTAAAAGAGGTAGAACTGTTCTTCCACCGAAAGCGACCAAAGCACGCCCCAGTGGAAACCCACGGGTTGATGGGTGAAAACTCGGAACCAATTGAACCAAAAAGTTCCGAGGGAGGCCCAGAAGGCGGCGGCGCTGGGAGCCGGCGGGGTGGCGAAAAAAACCCCCGCCAGGGAAGGTCCGGTGGGCGCCCAGGCGGCCAGACCCAAGCCCAACAGGCATACCCAAGCCAAAAGCGGAAGGATCCGGCCCGCGCGGCGCGCGTAAAAATCGCGGAAGTCGGGGGCGAAAAGCCCGTGGGGGGACCCGGCCAAGAGCCGGGTGATGAGGAAGCCCGAGAGCACGAAAAAAAGTGAAACGCCTTGGTCGCCGTTGACCCAGGCCTTGTACCAAATCCAATTCAGGGGGGCGGCCAGCGTTGGGGCGGGGAATAAGAGGCCCACATGGTGGGCCAAGACCAAAAGCACCGCCAGGCCGCGGGCGCTATCCAGGACCCCGATGGATTTCATGCGTCCAGTATAGTGAAAAGCCCCCAAACGCGGGAAGGATCAGGGATTCCATTCCTTGAATAAATAAACCAAGTACAAGGTCCCCGCGGCCACCACCACGAAGTTGAAGAGCAGGGAAATACCGTGGGCCTTGCCGAAGGCCCGGGTCAAGGCTTCGACCTGGGGTTGGTCCTTGGCCTGCTCGGCGGCTTCCCGTTGGACCCGCAACTCCCCCACCTTGGGGCCGATCCAGAGGCCTTGGCCCAGCGAGAAAAGCAGCATCAGGCAAAGGGCGGTGATCTTCACGCAGTCCTGCGGCACGTAATTTTTCAGCGGATGGATCAGGTGGTAGGTCACCACCAGCGCCGTGCCGCAAACGTAGTTGAGGATGTAATAGGCGGGGAAGAGCTTGCTTTGCACCAGGCCGAAGAGGTCGCGGGGCAGGGTCTTGAACAGCAGCGGCGCCTGGATGAAGGTGAAGTAAACCAGGATGCCGTACCAGAAAACGAAGGCGAAGAAATGGATGAAACGAAGAACCGGCATGGGGGCCTTTCTTGAAACGGGATAAATGATTCTAGGCGTGGCCTTCGCGCGGAATCAACCGGTCCCGGGGTTTATCCGGCGGGGGGCGGAGGGGCTTTTGACGGATCCGTTGAACCGGGCCTTCCCGCTTCCTATAATGCGTCCACCGCATGACCACCCCAGCCCCGAAAGCCCATATCCGTTTTCCCAAGACCGGCCAAACCTGCGAGGTGGACCGGGACGACACCCTGGTGGACGCCACCTTCCGTTATGAGCTTCCCATCCGCTACCGTTGCGAAAGGGCGGTTTGCACCACCTGCCTGGTGGAAGTTTTAAAGGGGATCGAGAACTTGTCCCCGCCGGGCGCCAGGGAACTGCAGACGCTTGAATCCGCCGGGCTCCAAGGGCGGTTCCGCCTGGCCTGCCAAGTGTCGGTCCGGGGGGACGTGGAACTGGATTATGTGCCGCTGCTGGACCCGCGCCGCAAACCCCGGCCGACCGGGGACGACCTGCTGGTTTAACGGCGCCGTCTTAACTTGGTGTTTGGGCCGCTGGGTGGTGAAATAGAGCCTCGCTTCATCCGGATCAAGGAATCTCATGTCCCCATTGGTCGAAGTCCGAAACCTCTCCAAGGCTTACGGGGCCGCCCCGAGCGCGGTGGAGGCCCTGCGAAAGGTCAGCTTCAAGATGGAAGCCGGCAGCTTCACGTCGCTCATGGGGCCCTCGGGTTGCGGTAAGTCGACCTTGTTGCAACTGCTCGGCGGGTTGGACACCCCCAGCGAGGGGGAAGTGCTCTTCGAGGGCCGGTCGCTGGGTTCGCTCACGGACGGCGAGCGCAGCCTGCTGCGCCGGGAGGCCTTCGGGTTCGTCTTCCAGTTCTTCAACCTGCTGCCCAACTTCAACGCCGTGGAGAACGTGGAGCTGCCCCTGCTCTTGGCGGGGCTGGGCCGCGCCCAGGCGAGGGCGCGCGCGCGGGTCCTCTTGGAACGGGTGGGCCTGGCCGGGCGGGAAACGCATCGTCCCTCCGAGCTCTCGGGCGGCGAGCAACAGCGCGTGGCGGTGGC
>DATKNU010000236.1:0-4670 GCA_035541195.1 bacterium | reverse complement strand
TTGTTTTTCCATCGGATCATACTTGACGCCGGTTATAACCACAAAATGACCAGCCTCATCGGATGAAGGTACGTGCGCGATTACATAGTCCCCGGCCGCCAAAGCTTCCGATATTTGATCAGCACTTCCTCTAATGAATTCCCACCCTAAAACCTGCGCGGCGTTATCAGAATATAAAGTTCCAGCGGAATCAATCGCCGGAGGATTAGCGCTCGCAAGCAATCTATTCAACTGATCGGGCGGGGTTCCCGCCAACATGGCAAAACAACAAAGCAGACATCCTCTTTTACCGATAGTTTCCAGAGAGTTTGTAGAATGGTCTAACTCCGTGAAGTCCCACGAACTTCCATGATCCTGCTCGTAGTGAGTCAAGCTTAAAGAATAATTTGAGTCAGGGCAAGTTGGCACGGGAGAAGGCGTAAAGGTAGGCGTAATGGTCATTGGCGTCTTTGTGAAAGTCGGTGTATCGGTTGGTGTGGGCGAGGGCGATGCTTCCGGGCAAACAGATAAACCATTTGAGTCGACAATATTTTTCACCGCGACGCTCAAAACGGTATGCGGACTATCGACACTTCCACATATCCCCAGGGAAGGCTGACAGGTTGTCAGCGTCGGGTTACAGAAAAGTCCAGGGTCCAATTGAACCGAAACACCCGTGTCGGCATTCGTTAAATAGAAGGGCGTCCAACCACAGCCGCAACAAAACACATCCCAGGCCAGAATCGTCAATTGGTCATCGGGGCCGCCGCCAAAGGTAATCGGCGCCACAGGAACATCGCATCCACTTCCAACTGTGGAACCGGCGAACTGAATCACAATACAATCATCACCCGCCATGTTGCCGACTCCGCCGGGCGCGGAAGATAGAATGAAATGACAACCCGAGACCGTCGTATCATTTGGCGATAATTTTCCGAGGCTCCGTTTGGAAGCAGCCGACTCATATTTCTTATGGAGTTCATCGTTGGCTTCTTGAATGTCTTGGGACGCAGGCGTATTACCTGTCGCGTCAACCACCGGGGTGGCTAAAATAGTTCCAACGGGAGTCGCGGTTAAAGTTGCCGAGGGTGTCGTGGACACAGTAATTGTTTGGCCGGAAGGAATACCGGAAGCTTTGACCCCCGCATCTTCCTGGGTTCCGGTTGGGGCCAAAGTCTTATCGCAGGCAACAACTGAGGCCAGAAAAGATAAACCAAGAAGACATAAGAAAAATATTTTTTTCATATACCCGCCAACAGTGAAATATATTTAAAGACAAATAATATTCAAATATTACAGATTTAAAGAAAAAAGGTCAAATGATTCGGACGCCCACCGCAAAGCCTAATCCGCGATAATCTTCAGAAAAACCTTACCCGAACGGATGAGCCCCGTTTCTCCCGGGGCCAATTCGATGGGATCCGCGAAGGAAGCAATCTTGCGCTTTTGCTGACGGGCGTCCACCCATTCCACCGCGCCCTGTTCGATGAGGCGCTTGGCGTCGCTTTTGGTCTTGGAAATGCCAACCCGCAGCATGAAATCGGCGGCCTTGTAGCTGCCCGCCTCCACCGAGACCTTGGGGTAATCCACTTCCCCGCTCAATTGGTGCCGGTTCTCGAAATAATCCCAGGCCTCCTTGGCCTTGGCCTCCCCATAGAAGCGGCCCGTGATCTCGGCGGCCAATTCCATTTTGGTGGTCTTGGGGTGCTTCTCCCCCTTTTCCACGGCGCCTTTCAGGGCTTCCCATTCCGGGCCCTTGCTGGAAAGCAACCGGTAATAGCGCCACATGAGCTCGTCCGACACGCTCATGAGCTTGGCGAACATCTCATTGGGCGGGTCCGTGACCCCCACGTAGTTCCCCAGGCTCTTGGACATCTTCTTCACGCCGTCCAATCCCTCAAGGATCGGCATGGCCAAAATCACCTCCGGGGACTGGCCGACTTCCTGTTGCAGGGCCCGTCCCACCAGGCAGTTGAACTTTTGGTCCGTACCGCACATTTCGACGTCCGACTGG
The DNA here is from genome assembly GCA_035541195.1 of bacterium. Lineage (GTDB taxonomy): Bacteria > Oederibacteriota > Muellerivitia > Muellerivitales > Muellerivitaceae > Muellerivita. The sequence goes on along the minus strand of DATKNU010000236.1, from coordinate 2,677 downwards.
AGCATCACCGAGTCATAACCCTGGATCAAGGGATAGAGAAGTTCGTGCAGGCTGATGGGTTTTTGCTCTTTCATGCGGTTGGTGAAATCGTCCCGCTCCAGGATGCGCGCCACCGTGTACTTGGAAGCCAGGCGGATGACGTCCTCGAAGGCCATGGGCCTGCACCATTCGCTGTTCCGGCGCACCTCGATCTTGGCCGGATCCTCGTCCAACACCTTGAAGACCTGTTCCAGATAGGTCTTGGCGTTCGCGTCCACCTCTTCCCGGCTCAGGGGTTTGCGGGTGGCGGATTTGCCCGTGGGATCGCCGATCATGGCGGTGAAATCGCCGATGAGGAATTGGACCTTGTGGCCCAGGTCCTGGAACTGGCGCAGCTTGCGGAGCACCACCGTGTGGCCCAAATGGATGTCGGGCGCCGAAGGGTCCGCCCCCCACTTGACCTTCAGGGGCCGGGCCTCCTTCTCGCAGGCCTTGAGCTTTTCCAAAAGCTCGGCCTTGGAAATCACTTCGGCGGTTCCATCCAGGAGCCGGTCCAATTGTTCGGGGGCGCTGAGGCGGTTGTTCATGGCCGACATGATAACAAATCCTTTTTAAGGCGGCCATTTTTGTCGAAGGAATTCCGCTCCCGAGCAACTATAATAGGCCCTCGTCATTTGACCGCCCCCAGGGCCGAGGAACCGATTGCCGAACGAAAAAAACAAGACCCCCGTCTCCCACTTCTGGAAATATCTTTTCGTGGCGGCCTTCGCCCTGGTGGGCGCCATCCTGGGCGTGGTCTACGCCCACCTGCAAGAACTGCCCGACATCACCAACCTCAACGAGTTCAAGCCTTCCCAGGCCACCCGCATTTACGACATCAACGGCGACTTGGTCAGCCAGCTTTGGCTGGAGCAACGCACCCTGGTGCCGCTGGACAAGATCCCCCTGTCCCTCCAACAAGCCGTCATTTCCATCGAGGACCAACGCTTTTACGAGCATTTCGGCATCGACGTCATCGGCATCATGCGCGCCTTCATCACCAACGTGGCCCACGGGGGCGTGCAGGAAGGCGCCAGCACCATCACCATGCAGTTGGCCCGCAACCTCTTCCTGACCCCCGAGCGCACCTTCAGCCGCAAGGTCCGCGAGGCCCTGCTTTCCATGCAGATCGAGAAAAACTATTCCAAGCAGCAGATTTTGGAAATGTACCTGAACCAGATCTACTTCGGCGAGGGCGCCTATGGTTGCGAATCGGCGGCCCGCACCTATTTCGGCAAGCACGTGGAGGACCTGACCGTGCCCGAATGCGCCATGTTGGCCGCCCTGCCCAAGGCCCCTAACAATTACGACCCTTATAAAAAACCCTACGACGCCCTCAAGCGCCGCAACACCGTGCTCAACGCCATGGCCGAGAACAACTGCATCACCCTGCAACAGGCCACCGATTACAAAAACACCCCCATCGAGCTCAAGAAGATCGAGGTGCAGAACGCCCCCTACTTCGTGGAATTCGTGCGCCAACAGCTGGAGGCCCGTTACGGTTCCAACGCCGTCTATAAGGGCGGCTTGTCGGTCTATACCACCCTCGACATGAAACTGCAGGAAGCCGCCCAGCAAGCCATGGAAAAGGGCCTGGAAAACGCGGAGGCCCTGGCCCGCAAGAACCGCCAGAGCAACATCCCCATCAACCAAAGCATCCAAGGGGCGCTCTTGTCCATGGACCCGCACACCGGCGCCATCCGGGCCATGATCGGTGGCCGGGATTTCAGGCAAAGCGTCTTCAACCGCGCCATCCAGGCCAAGCGCCAGCCCGGCTCGGCCTTTAAGCCCATCATCTATGCCGCGGCCATCGAGAACGGCTACACCATGGCGGACGTCTTCCTGGACTCCCCGGTGGTTTATCCCGACCCCACCACGGGCAAACCCTGGCGGCCCACCAACTTCTCCACCAAGTTCCGGGGCCCCACCACCCTGCATACGGCCCTCATGTATTCCATCAACGTGGTGACCATCAAGTTGCTCGACAAGCTGGGCATCCAACCCGTGGTCAGCATGGCCCGGCGCTTGGGGATCACCACCCCCATCAAGCCCAATTTATCCTTGGGGCTTGGCACCTCCGAAGTGACCCTGCAGGAAATGGTCCAAGCCTTTTCGGTGTTCGACAACCAGGGCGTGCGGGTGGAACCTTTCGCCATCCTCTCGGTCAAGGACGCCTCGGGCCGGGTCTTGGAATCCAACTCCCCGGTGGCCCAGGAGGTGCTGGACCCCCAGACCGCCTACATCATGACCCATACGCTGCAGGACGTGGTGGACCACGGCACGGGCCGTTTGGTGCGGCTTTTGGGCTTCACTTACCCCGCCGCCGGCAAGACCGGGACCACCAACGACAACGTGGACGCCTGGTTTATCGGCTACACGCCGGACCTGATTTGCGGGGTTTGGGTGGGATATGACGACCGCATCAGCTTGGGCAAAAAGCAGACCGGCGGGGAGACCGCCGCGCCCATCTGGGCCGATTTCATGAAGGCCGCCACCGAGGGCAAGCCCGAGAAGGACTTTCCCTTGCCCAACGGATCGGATACCGAACTGGTGACCAAGCGCATCTGCATGGACAGTGGCCTTTTGGCCGGGCCCTATTGCCTGAGGGTGCGGGACGAGATCTTCAAGAAGGAAACCGCGCCCACCAAATTCTGCAACA
>DATKNU010000235.1:0-15087 GCA_035541195.1 bacterium | reverse complement strand
AAAAAAGAAATTGTGGCGGAGTTTCTGCCCCCTTCCCATAAGACCCGGCGGGACAGGGTGATCGTTATTTGCGACGGGATGCCCAGCATCCCCTCGAAGCAGGGATTGGCCCGGTTTCTTTCCCGAAAGGGTTTTTGGGTTATTTATCCCCGCTATCGGGGCAGTTGGGAAAGCGAGGGCTGGTTTCTGCGCCAATCCCCCCACTTGGACATTATCGACGTCATCGACGAACTGCCGAAGGGATTGAAGGAAAGGACTTTTGGGAGGGAATTTAAGCTTTCCCCCAAAGAAATATTCGTGATCGGCGGCAGTTTTGGCGGCGCCGCGGCGGCCTTATGTTCCTTGGATCCGAGGGTCACGAAAGCCATCGCCAATTGCCCCGTGCTGGACTGGTCCATCCTCCGGCATTCCGAAAAAAAGGAAACGTCGAACCGCAGTTATACCGCTTATCTCCATGAGGCTTTCGGCAACGCCTATCGCCTGAGGCCCGGGGATTGGGCCAAGCTTCATCGCGGGAAGTTCTACAACCCGGCCTTTCACGTGAAGGAAATCGACCCGGATAAGCTGATGCTTTTTCACGCCAAGGACGATCCTTATGTGCCTTGGAAATCCGTGGCGGCTTTTGCCCGCCAAACGGGCGTTCAACTCAATCTTTTTAAGCGGGGCGGGCATCTGTCCACGGATAAGATTGTCCGCAAGTATTGGGGCAAGATTCATCGGTTTTTTGGCGGCTAGTTGGGGGTGTTTCTTGTCCACGGCGGAAACCCGGAGTGGGCCTCTATATCTTGAAAAAGGAGGTGTTTCATGCAGGAGCTTCCAGTGCATATGTGGGTGGTTTTGGTCGCAGGTTTGGCTAAGTTTTTCTTTGGATGGATTTGGTTCGCTCCAGGCGTCTTCGGAAAAGCGTGGATAGGGGCTGTGGGGATTACGGAAAACGAAATGAAGAAAAGAAGAGGGGTGGGCATGGCGGCCTATTTGGTCAGCTCGCTTGTGATGGCATTTGTTTTGGTGCACTCGATCAAATACGCGCAAGCTGCCCACGGGTTGCCGGATGGTTTGGTTGGCGGATTACTCGGGGGTTTCGTCAATTGGCTTGGATTTGTAGGGGCCGCGTAAATGGACGCCGCGACATCGGAAAAAAAGAATTGGTTCTTCTTCACCAGTGGATACCAATTGGTGGGGATGTTGATCATGGGCGCCATCTTGTCTCTCTGGGCCTAACTTCCGTCATTCATCAAAATTTCAGGAGGAATAAATGAATAAAAAAACTTTTCTTCTTTTTTTAACTTACTTGGTTTTGACATTCGTTTGTGCCGTGGGTTGGCACTTGGCCCTTTTCAAGGACTACTACATGGGGTTAACCATGCGTCGCGAGCCCCTTATCCAACTAGGCGTCCTCTCAATGTTGATCCAAGCGGGTATCATGGCCTACTTATACCCACTCTTTTATAAAGGCGGGGAGCCGCTTAAGACGGGGGCCAAGTTTGGCTTGATCATGGGGCTCTTTATGGGGAGCTACGGCGTATTGGCGGAAGCGGGGAAGTTCGATGTCGGCCCCTTAGGAGCCTGGTTCCTGCACGAAGGAATATATTTTCCACTTCAATTTACGATCATCGGGGCCGTCATGGGCCTGATTTATGGCCGTTCCGGGGTCAAATAACCATGGCCTACGACGAGAAGCTGGCATCTCGGATCAGTGAGATCCTAAAGGGGAAAAAGGGCGGGCGGGGTGGCCATGAGTGAAAAAAGCGGAAAAAATTTGCCGGATTGTTCGGTGTTTTGCGGCGTCAGCCTGGACGGCTTTCTTGCCAAACCCAACGGCGACCTGGACTGGATGGAGGGTCCGGGCGAGGGGGATGCCGGCGCGGGAGACCATGGCTACCAGGCCTTCGTTTCCGGAATCGACACCTTGGTTTGGGGCCGCAAGACCTTTGAAAAGGTCATGACCTTCGACAAGTGGTACCATGGCGACAAGCGCGTAGTGGTGCTAAGCAGCAAACCCTTGGATTTGGCGCTTGCCCGCGAACGCGGGGGCCATGTGGAACAAATGTCGGGCCCCCCCGCCGAAGTGGCGGCGCGATTGGGCGCCGGTGGATCCAAGCATCTCTATATTGACGGGGGACTGACCTGCCAGGCTTTTTTGCGCGCCGGGCTCATACAACGCCTCATCATCAGCCAGTTGCCCATCCTTCTTGGCCAGGGGATCCCCCTTTTTGGCCCTTTGAACCAAGACGTCAGGTTGAAATTAGTTTCGTCACGGGTTTATCCCGGCGGCATGGTGCAGAGCGAATATCAGGTTCTTTCGAATGAACATTGAGCGATTGATTTCGCTTCCGCTTTCAAACAACCTTAAAGACTTGGTATCCGGGGGTGGACCATGGCGGGCCCTATCCTGGACAACCCGATGAAAAGGGTATGGCCGAAACATTCGATTTTAAAATCCAGGGTCGACCAAGCGGCAAAATCCAACCCGTCGGTTGGCGGTGGTCAAGGGCATTATAGGCGCGAGCGGTGTGAAGCGGGCTGGTGCTTGATTCAAAGAGATACTTGGGAAGCATGGGATCAAGGGCAAAGGAGGCTTTCGTGGTTCGATCTTTTTTCATCTTGGCGCTTTTGTGTTCATCCCTGTTGGCCAGTTCGGCCTGGGCCGTCATGATCATTTGGATCCCCGGCAGCAGCCCGGCGGGGGATTGGGGCCTTCACCCCGCTTTCAAACCCGAGAACTGCGGTTTCTCCGGTTGGTCCACTTCTTTCTTGATGGACCAATTCATCGGCGAAAACCAAAACCACTTGATCGAGCTCTGGGGCGCGCCGAAAGAGAACGCGCCGGGCGACAAAGGCGGGCATCGCCTTGTTTACCAAAAAGAGGGAAACCTGAATGAGACCTTTTTCACGGACTCGAAGGGCGTCATCTCTTCCTGGCGGTGGAGCGGTCCGGCGGGGGGCGATGATATGAAGTCCTTCGTTGAGAAAGTCGAGGGGCTGGCCTATGGGAACGATTGCGCGGGTTACGACACCGTTCAAAAAAGCCCCAAGACCATGAAGTTCGTGCGGGACAAAGCGGCCGAATTCGGGTTACCACTCAATCCAGGCGCCCATTTTGAGGCCGCCTATCTGAATGTGTTGGGGTTCTGGTACGCGAACGGCATTCACTACCCCAAGGACCCCGTGAAGGCTTTTCAGAACTACTTTTTATCGGCTTTTATGTGCGACCCCGCGGGCGAGGATAACCTCGGGCGATGCTACCGGGATGGGATGGGTACGGAGGTGGACCTGAAAAAGGCCCATGTTTATTTCGCGCTTTCAAAAGTTTACGGTTTTAAGGCCGCTGACGCCGATCTGGACAAATTGAACGCCGATCACCCCGAATTGTTTAAAACGAGTGATCGTAAGGACGATTGAAAAACCTTGCCCGATAAGGCTGATGTCATTTAAAAAGGCAGGGACCCGGCGTGGACGGCCAAACTAAGATGGAGGTCATGTCCAAACCCTGTCCCATTTGTGTTCAGTGAATTGCCCTGGCGAAAAACTGATGTTACCCCTGGACAACACAGAAGGTTCGCCTCACTATTCAAAAGCCGCGTTTAAATATCGTCTATCCTTTGCGTTGTTTTGCCCCGCATGGATTACTGAAAATTTTCGTGATTAAATACTTAATAAAGTAAGACGAACACCCTCGGAGAATATATGCAACTGGAACAGGTGCTAAAACAACTCAAGGAAAAAGGGCACAAGCTCACGCCCCAGCGGCAAAGCATCTTGAAAATTTTGATGATGTCCAAGGTTCCCATGACCGCCTTGGAAGTGCGCCAAAAAGTCCAAAAAAGCCACCCCCGGGTGAGCTTGAACACGGTTTACCTGAATTTGCTGATGCTCACCCAAATGGGCTTGGTGATTCAAACGCATCTCCAAAACCGCACGGCCTCGCGGTTCGAGTACCAGGCGGAAGGAAGCCACCACCATCACGCCATCTGCCTTTCCTGCGGCAAGAGTATTTGCCTGGACCATGTGCCGGAGCCCAAGGCCGGAAAACCCGAGGAGGACCCGGGTTTCCAGATCCTTGGGCATACCCTGGAATTTTACGGTTACTGCAGTTCCTGTAAAAAAGCCTCTTAACCCTACTAATAAACATTTTCCACTTCCCCGAATTTTGGCGTACGAATAGTAAAATTACTATTGACGGGGTAAAAGGGTTTAGGTATATCTTCTCCTATAATTAGTAAAATTATCATTTGAACTCCCGCTTTGTTTACCCGCCGAACGAATCGATCGGCGTTAAAAAGCTTGAAGGCGCGACGGCATGGCTTCTGGAAAAAGGGGCCGCGCGGGAGAAGGGCGCGGATTGAATGAAAATTAAGGGCGAGATCGTGCCCATTGATTCGCTGGACTGGCACATCCTGAAGTTCCAGGAAACAAAGACGATGGGCCCTGTCCAGGAATGGACGAGAAAGGCTTTTGACTTAGAGAGAGGGGCCCTGGTGCAGGTCAACGCCATACAGGCCTGCGCCAGGTGTAAATCATTGTTGGGAACGGAGATCCTGATCATCCGGGAGCGAGGGATCGAGCGGTACCAGATCCCCAAGCCGCCCCACAGGCTGGGTTTGAGGGACTTGCGCATGGCTTGCGAAAAAGAAACGGGGAAAAAGCCGGCGCCCCAAAATCTGAAATTGAGTCGGGGGGAGAAATAGTGTTGTTCAAATTAAAATCGGAGGGATGGAATGGATAAAAATTTATTGAGGGCTTTATTTTTGATTATTGGCGTTTGGGTTTCGCCGGCCTTCGCGACGGTGGATGGGGACCTCTCAGGCACTGTTTTGGATGACAAGGGTGCCGCCTTGCCGAACGTCAAGGTGACCATCGCGGGCAATGGGGTCGAGAAAGACTTAAAAACTTCGGCCACCGGGACTTTTGAGGTCTTTCCCCTGACCATCGGGAATTATCAGGTCAACATCCAAGCCGATGGATTCAGCCCTTACCAAGGGACGGTCGCCGTTTCGGGCGATACTTCCTCTCTGGAAGTGCGCTTGTCGCCGGCGGGGGAAATGCAAATGACGGTCAAGGCCGAGCACCTAGTGTCCCCCTCCCCCGACAGCAGCCGGTCCTTGAATAAGGACGACATCGCCCAACTCCCCGGAGGGGCGACCACCGACGTGCGCCGGTTGTTGTATACCACCACGGCTGGATTCGTGGAGGGGGCGCTGGGGCAGGTTTTCACCCGGGGCAACCACGCGAATCTGCAGTACCAGATCGACGGCATCCAATTGCCGGATTCCGTCGGGGGTTCCTTTGGCGAGGCTTTCACCCCCGTCAACATCGACCACATGGAAATCTTGACGGGCGGGCTTCCCCCTGAATTTGGGAACCGCTTGGCAGGCGTGGTCAACATCGTGACCAAGTCCGGGAGCACGGAGCCGGGAGGGGAAATCGGGGCCGGCTACGGTTCTTACAACCAGGCCTCGTCCTACGCCAATTATGGGGGCGCCGACGCGTCGGGGACCTTCCATTATTTGCTTTCGGCCAATTCCTTCTCGACCGACCGGGGCTTGGATACCCCCGCGCCCGCCGATATCAACAACGACCAGAAAGGCGGGAGCGAACTGGCCACCCACGACAAAAGTTATGGGACGGACGGATTCGTGAAATTCGATTGGGTCGCGGACAACTCGAATAAATTTGACCTCACGACTTATAGCGAGAGCAAATTTAACCAAATCCCCGACTATGACAGTTCGTTCGATCCGGGTGGCCCCAATTTCACTTATTTCACCGGGATGACGGACGCTTATGGAAATGGGCCCTTCAACTATGTGCCTTCCACCACCAACGACACCCAAACCGAGGCCAATAAATACGTTGGATTGGCCTGGAAGCATACTTTTGACGGGAATTCGTTCATCCAAATCGCGCCTTATTGGAAGGAATCCAACCTGACCTTTACCAACGACTTGGCGAACGACCTGGCCTTTGCCCAAAGCCAGTTCAACACCCTGGCAAGCTCATTGGGAGGCATCACGGAGTCTTCCTATTCCCAGAACCGGACCAGTGATAACTACGGCACACAGGTGGATTACACCTGGCACGCGGACTCCGATAACCTAGTTAAGGTCGGTGGGCAGGTTCTTTTGACCCAATCGTCGGGTCCGGTTTCCATTGTTGAGGTTTCCAACGACGGAAGCGGCCCTACGACCACGGCCAGCGGGGACAGCGCTACCGATGTCGGCTATGAGGGGGGGGTCTATGTCCAGGACGAACTCACCCTGGCAAAATGGCTGGTCGTGAACGGGGGAATTCGTTTTGACGCCACCCGGTTCGTCTTCCCGGGCGCCGCGGACAATGACAGCAACTGGGGACCGAGGGTGGGAATCAGCTTCCTGCCGACGGAGGCCACCAAGTTCCACGTGTTTTACGGGAAACTTTTCATGCCCGCCCCGGCGGAAGACCTGCGGCAGACTTTCATCGATTTGGGCGTGGGGGACGCGTCGGTCCCTTACAACATCAAGGCCGAGAAGGATGATTACTTTGAGGCCGGGATCGCCCAGCAGGCGGGGGACCAGTTGTTCACCCTCAACGCCTACTACAAAAGCGCGACCAATATGTTGGACGAAACCCAGTTGTTGAACACGGGCATCGACCAGCCTTTCAATTATGCGACGGGCTACGCCTATGGGGTGGAATTCTCCGCTCGGGGCACCCTCGACAAGGATTGGTCGGATTTCGCCAACTATTCCTATGAGATCGCCGAGGGCCAGGGGATCAGCGGCGGCGACTTCGCGGTCACGGGCGGCGACATTCCCCCGGCCGGGGTTTACCAATTCCTGGACCATTGCCAGATCCACACGGCCAATGTGGGTTTGACTTATAACCCGGGAGACTTTTGGGCGACGGCTGAAGGATTGTTCGGTGGGGGGCTTAGCACCGGCGATGGCAATAGTTTAAGGCTTCCGGCCCACTTCACGGCGGACGTCACCCTGGGTTACGCCTTTCAGAAAGACAGCGGCCTTACGGGCATGAAAGCCAACCTGGATGTTTTGAACGTCTTTGATAACCCCTACGTCATCTTCATCAACAATGGTTACAACGGCAACCATTACGAGAATGGCCGGGAATTTATCTTCCGTTTGTCAAAGGCGCTTTAAACGGGAGAGCTTGAAGCGCAAAAACGACCATTTAAGCGCCGGTTGGTTTTCAGGGGCCAACCGGCGTCTTAATTCTGCCCTTTGAAAAGAAGGTTGTTGTTTCAATTTGCGCGAGGGGGTTTAAAAACAATTTGAAAGAGGAGTTCATGCTAACAATTGGTAAAAATCTCAAAGACTCTTTCGCGGACGGGTTGGGGGCCACCCTTTCCTTGGCTTGCGCGGTCCATTGCGCCGTTTTACCTTTCTTTTTGACGGTCTTGCCCCTAACCGGGATTGCGTTTTTAAAGGATGAGCGGGTGGAAACGGGCATGATATTGACGAGCCTGTCCGTCGCCGCTTTTGCCCTAGCCCGGGGGTTTGGTTGGCACCGCGATTGGCGTGTCCCCGCCGTGGGTCTGTTGGGGGCCGTCATTTGGGGGTGCGGGCACTTCTTCCTCGAGCAACCCTGGGAAGGCCTGGCTATGGGTTTGGGTGGATGTCACTTCGTGGGTGCCCATTGGTTGAACTTGCGCTTGTGCAAGCACTGCGAGGCCTGTTAAACGGGGAAATAAATGAAATGCCCGCGGTGGGGACCCCGGGTCGACAGGCGGATCGGGGTTGGGCGGCTTTACTTTAAGGCCAGTTGACCGGGAGGGTTTGGGGCTGGAATTTCGACCCCGCCTTTTGGTAGCGCTTCGACAGGTTTTTCACCCCGCCGCCCGCCAGCGCCGCCACATGCAGGGACTCCCAAGCGAAGCCGCTTTTATCCGCGATGGACTTGGCGGCCTTCCAAAAGCCCTTCCCCTTGGCGGCGTGGCCCTTGAGCCACTCGCATTCGGCGAAGCCCAAGAGCGCGTAGATCCGGCCCCGGGTGTCCCCCGTTTTTTTGAATAGCTTGTCGGCTTTCTGGAAGGCCCCATGGGCCTTGGAATAATCGCCGAGCATCTTATAAGTCGTTCCAATGGACCAGAGGGTATAGGCGTAACTCACCTTGTCGCCGATGAGGCCGTAAAGCCTTTCGGCTTTTCGGTAAAAGGGAAGGGCGGCGTGGAAGCGGCCCCCCATGCGCTGGACGTTGCCCAGCCCGCAATAGGAATAGGCGGTCCCAAAGACATCGTCCTGGCGCCGCATGCGGCGGTTGGCTTCCCGGTAATATTTTCCCGATAGGCCGTAGGCGCCCAGCATGCGGTGGATTCCGCCTAGGGCGCAGCAGGTATAGGCCACGCCGTCCCAATCCCCGAGCTTTTTAAAAAGAGCCAGGGCTTTTTGAAGTTGCTTTAAACCCTCCCGCATGTTTCCGGCGATACGAAGCGTCCCGCCCAAGGCCCAATGGGCGAAGGCCTGGCCCCCGGCGTCTTGGCGCGCGCCGTAAAAGGCCAGGGCCTTCCGTAGGACCGCCAAGGCTTCCTTCGGGCGGCCGGTGGCCCGGGCGGCCAGGGCCCAACCCACCTTGGCGTCCATGGCGGCGTCGGGATCCAGCTTGGCCAGGATCCGGCCCGCGGCTTGGTAATGGGCCAGCGCCTCGGTGAAATCGCCTTGGATGCGTTCCACGTCGGCCAACCCCAGGAGCGCCTCGGATTTTTCGTGCGGGTGGACAGCGGATTGACGAAGGACGCGCCGATAAATTTTTTCGGCGTCCTGAAAGCGCGACCGGGCGCGCAATTGCTCGGCTTTTTTGAAAAGCGTCTCGGAAAGCGTCATGGGGGTCCTTGAATCGAAGTGGGGGATAGTATAACCTCTTCACCGGATTAGTTTTACAACGAAGCCAAACCGTCAGTGGAAAGCGCCCGTCCTTGAAAAAAACCATCCTGACCTTCCTCGCGTTTTTCGCGGCCGCCTGGTCCCAGGCCGAAACCCTCCCGGCGACCCCGCGGGTTTTGCCCTGGAACGGCCATAAGGCCGCGGTTTCCCTGACTTTTGACGACAGCGACCCTTCCCATTTGGCCGTGGCGATCCCCGAGCTCAACCGCCGGCATCTCAAAGGCACTTTTTTCCTGATCGCCAACCGCACCGCCGAAAAGGATGAGTGGCGCAAGGCCTTCCAGGCCGGCCAGGAGCTGGGCAACCACAGCCTGGACCACCTGCACCCAGCGGGGCTGACCCCCGGGCAGGAAGAATCCCAAGTGGCGGGCGCCCAAGCGGTTTTGCAAAAGACCTTTGGGCTCCCCATTTACTGCTTCGCTTATCCCTTCACCGAGATCACCCCGGGGATTTTGGGTTGGGTCCAAAAAAACTGTTTCATCGCCCGGGGGGGTTACGGCCAATACGACATGAAGCCCGCCGACGAGCCGGATTGGTTCAATATCCCCGCCCGGGTGACCCTGACGGCCTTGCCCCTTTCCACTTACCAAGGATGGATCGATGAGGATTTCCAGCAGGGGGCATGGATGGTCTTCATGATCCATGGGCTGGAGGGGACGCCCTGGGGTTATGAGCCCATTAAGACGGTGGTTTTCGACGGGATCCTGGACGCGCTGCAGGCCAAGGACATTTGGGTGGACAGCTTCTCGGCGGTAGGGGCCTATTGGAAAGCCCAGAAGGTTTTTGAGAAGGCCGCCCCGACCGCTCAAAACGGGGAATTTCACTGGACCTGGGACATCCCGGCCAACTTCCCGGAGCATGTCGCGCTCAAGCTGCAATTGCCGCCGGGAACCGGACTCGCCCTCTATCAAGGCGCGACGCGCCTTTTGCCCGATGCCCAAGGGGTTTACACCCTTTCCTTCGACGGGAAGGAACTGACCGAAAAACCCCTGGCCGCGAATTAAGAAAACCGGCGCTGGAAATAGCAGTTCTTTTCCCCAAAAATTCTGACAGCCCTGAAAATTTTTATCGCCGCCGCCCCAATTAAATCCCGGGGAAGGCTGGTATTTCATATTTTGGCTTGTCTAGAATACCGTCAAATTTTAATCAACCCTTCCTTTTCAGGAGTTTTCCATGGCCACCATCAAGGATGTCGCTAAACACGCGGGTGTGACCATTGGAACGGTTTCCCGGGTCCTCAACAACAAGAAGTGGGTGAGCGAGGATTGCCGCCGCAAGGTCTTGTTGGCCATCAAGGACCTCCACTACAAGCCCCAGGCCCACGCCCGGCGCCTGCGCCAGAAGCATTCCAGCATTTGGGGCGTCATCGCCCCCCACCACACCACCATTTTCCGCAGCCCTTTTTTCACTAAGATCATGGAGGGCCTGGAAGAAGTGGCCGCCGAGAAGCATTACCGGCTTTTGTTCCACCCCTTGAATGAAACGGCCCGGGCCCAGGTTTCCTACCGGGCGCTCTTGGGCGACGGCAGCGTGGACGGCATGTTCGTCTTGAACGCCTGGTCCACCGACGCTTCCATCCGCGAATTGTCCGACGCCAACGTTCCCTTTGTGCTCATCAACGGCAAAATCACGGGCCAGGAAGACCTGCCTTACGTGGGATTGGACAACAAGGGAGGCGTCAAGATGGCCATCAAGCATTTGGTGGGCCTGGGCCACGAGCGCATCGGCATGATCAACGGCCGCATGACCGCCACCAACGCCTTGGAGCGTTTCCAAGCCTTCCAGGAAACCCTGGCCGAGTACCGGTTGGATTTCCAGAATGAGTGGGTGGCCGACGGCGATTTCGAGGAAGAGGGCGGATACCGGGCGGCGCAAAAAATCCTCTCCGGCGTGCGTAGGCCCAGCGCCATCCTTTGCGCCAACGACCTGATGGCCATCGGCGCCATCCGGGCCTTGAAAATGAAGGGCTCCAACGTGCCGGAGCACGTGTCGGTGGTGGGCTTCGACGACATGGAAGAAGCCGCTTACCATCAGCCGGCCCTGACCACGGTGTCCTTCTCGGCCTACCAGATGGGCCGTTTGGCGGCCCAGAAGATGTCCCAGATCATGGCCGAGGAATCCATCGAGCAGAAGGCCACGACGCTCCAATCCGAACTCATCGTGCGGGAATCCACCGGCCGCGCGATATAAGGGGCGGTTGGAAATTCAGGGGCCTTCACGCGATCGCGTCGCCGGGTCCTTGGTGGGGCAAGGCTTAAAATCCCCGGGCCGATTTCCTTCAACCCCGTTATTTTCCCCTGGGCCGGGTAACCCCAAGGCCTGAAATCGTGTATTCTCAAAGCATGACCCATAAATTTTCCCCATTGTTTTGGCCGTTTCTTTTCATCCTCGGTTTGGGCTTCGGCCTTCCTTTCTCGGCTTTTCCAGCCCCGCTGAACAGCGCCTCAGCGGTCAAGGCCAAGGGTTATGCTTCCTTAAAGCCCGTCCACCCCGGAACCCTTTTGACGGTCGCGGTGGAACTTCAGGTCAAGCCCGGATGGCACGTGAATGCCCATGACGGCCTGCCCGAGGGCTTTATTCCCATGACCTTGGAATTGGCGCCGGGGGCCCCGGCCAGCCTCCTGGCCTCGCGTTTTCCCCCGGGCGAGAAAAAAGCCCTGGCGGGGCTTTCCGAACCCTTCCTGGTTTATCAAAAGGCCGTCACCCTTTTCGCCGACGTGAAATTAAGCCAGGGCCTCCCTCCCCGCGCCTTGCGGCTTCCCTTGAAGCTCAAACTGCAGGCTTGCAACGACCAACTTTGCCTGGCCCCGGCGGTGGTTTCGGTGGAAGTGCCCATGCAAGTGGGGGCATTGGAGGCGCCGGTGGCGCCGATCAACGAGGCCATTTTCAAAAACGGTTTGGCGGCCCAGGGCGGCGGGGAAAACGACAATATCATCGCCCGCTTCTTTAAAGAGAAAGGCGTCCTGCTGACCTTCCTGCTCATCTTCCTTGGCGGCTTGGCCTTGAACCTCACGCCCTGTGTTTATCCCATGATTCCCCTGACGGTTTCCTATTTCGGGAGCCAGAAGGCGGAAAAGCCGGGCGCGGTGCTGGGGAAGGCCCTGGCCTATGTGGTGGGCATCTCCATCACCTATTCGGGGTTGGGCGTGACGGCGGCCTTGACCGGGCGAATCCTGGGTTCCACGCTTCAATCGCCGCTGATATTGATCGGCATCTCGGCCCTCTTGGTGGCCCTGTCCTTTTCCATGTTCGGCCTGTACGAGATCCAGGCGCCGGGTTGGCTCCTCAATAAGGTGGCGGGCGGCACCGCGAAGGGCTGGATGGGAGCCCTCGGCATGGGATTGGTGTTCGGCGTCGTGGCCGCCCCTTGCGTGGATCCCTTTTCCATCGGGCTTTTGACTTTCGTGGCCGCCAAGGCCGATCCTTTCCTGGGGTTCATCCTTTTTTTCACGCTGTCCTTGGGGCTGGGGTTCCCCTATGTCTGGCTTGGATTTTTTTCCACCGAACTGCAGCGCTTGCCCCGCTCGGGGATGTGGATGGTTTGGGTGAAGAAGATCTTCGGTTTGGTGCTTCTGGGCATGCCGCTTTATTTCCTGAATCCCATGCTGTCGCGCGGATGGGAAAGGGGGCTGGTCGGCGGCTATTTACTGGCGGCGGGAATCCTTTTGGGGTGGATTTTATCCGGCCGGGGCGTGGCCCCGGGGTTCAAGCTTTTCCAGCGGGTTTTTGGGACCGCCTTGGCGGCCCTCGGCCTGGTGGTTTTCCTTGTTTGGCCCAAGCCCCTTGAATTGCCCTTCGCGCCCTATGACGCGTCGGCTTTGGCGGCGGCCCAGAAAGCGGGCAAGCCGGTTTTGATCGACTTTTCCGCCGCCTGGTGCCTGCCTTGCAAAGAGTTGGAGCTCAAGACCTTTTCCAACCCCAAGGTTCGGGAGGCGCTGAAATCCTGGGTTTTGCTCAAGGCGGACCTGACCCAATACAGCTCGGGCCCGGTCGAGGGGCTTAAGAAACAGTATGGGATCATGGGGGTGCCGACCCTTATTTTCATCGGTCCGGATGGCCGGGAAAACCAGGGTTTAAGGACGGTGGGATTCTTGCCGCCGGGAGGGTTGCTCGAAAAAATCCGGTCAAACCCTTAGAACGGGCCGGGTTTGGTTTAGCCGTCCGTTCCCGGATAAAAAGCGGCCCTTTGTTGGGCCTCTTTTCGTCCCCTTAATCCTCTTCCACCAGCGAGAACTCGCGCCGCGGAGCCCCGCAGGCGGGGCACTTTTCGGGAGTGCCGTCTTTTCGGTGGACCAACTCGCCGCACTTGCCGCAGCGCCACAAAAGTTCCTTCAATCCCGAAACCGCGTCATATTTGTAGTTGTAGTCCCGGATGGCTTTCCGGATGAGCGAAGCTTTCAAAGTGGTGGTCATCCCACCCTCCTTCGGCCTCTTGCGCTGAACATGCCTACCCAAAAACTATACGCTTAAGGCGGGCCCGGGGGATGGGGCTTGATGGTTAAATGTGGGAAAAAGACTAACCCGGCCAAAAGCGCCGGGTTTGAGTGGTTTTTTTGTCCGGACGCCGCTTATCGACAGATGCCGTCCGCGGAAACCGAACCCGCCGCCAAGTAGCCGCTCTTGGGTTTTTTCCAGTCCACGACCTCCACGAAGGTCATGAGCCCCCCCATGTCGGCCAGCTGGGTCTCGGAACCGTCGCCCTTGGGGCCGGGATTGATCAGGTGGTCCAGGATGTGGCAGTGGAACATCCAAAGGCCGGGATTGGAGGCGGTGAACTCGACATCCGCGGTTTGGGACGGCGCCAAATGCACCGTGTTGGCCGAGACGGGGCTGGCCAGGGGGTTTCCGTCCAACGCCACGATCTTGAAGGTGTAGCCATGCAGGTGCATCACGTGGGATTCCTCGGCGCTGGCGTTGATGAGGCGAAGGCGCACGGTGGAGCCCTTGGAAACCCTCAGGGCCGGGGCCTCGGGGCAGGCCTTGCCGTTCAGCGTGAAGACGTTTTCTTCCTCGGAGCCGGCCAGCCGGAAGGACCCCATCTCATAGACGGCGTCCACATCCACCCGGGGGGCGCCTGAAGCCGGGTCCACGATCAAGACGCCGTGCAGTCCCTTGTCCATCTGGAAATTGTCGTTCACATGGGTGTGGTAAAGGTGGGTGCCGGCCATTTGGGGCGTGACCTTAAAGGCGTAGGTAAAGGTCCCCCCGGGGGCGATGGCTTTTTGGGTGATGCCGGGCACGCCGTCCATGGCGTTGGGCACCGCCAGCCCGTGCCAATGCAGGGTGGTTTCCTGGGGCAAGAGGTTCTTCACCACGATCTTCACCCGGTCGCCCACCTTGAAGCGAAGCAGGGGGCCCGGCACTTGGCCGTTGTAACCCCAGGCGGTCGTCCGCGCGCCGGGGAAGACCTGCCAAGTGAAGGCCGAGGCGGTCAGGTCGTATTCCTTCTGGCCATCGGGGAGAAGTTTGGGTTCCATGGCCTTTTCGCGCAAGAGATCGTTCG
Source organism: bacterium (assembly GCA_035541195.1). Lineage (GTDB taxonomy): Bacteria > Oederibacteriota > Muellerivitia > Muellerivitales > Muellerivitaceae > Muellerivita. The sequence continues at coordinate 708 of DATKNU010000235.1, read as the reverse complement.
AGGCCTCGTCTTGGGCCGCGGCATCCGCGGGGGAAATCGAGGGGCCGCCCAAAGCCGAGGCGGGGATCTTGTCGCCGTCGGCTTCCACCGCGCCGCCTTGGGACATGTCGGCCACCACTTCGGTGGCCCAGCCCACGGTGAAGCCCAGCACCAGGGTGGTCATGATCAGGGCCTGGGCGGCTTCCCGCCGGGCGCCATGGAGCAGTTCCTTCACTACATATAAGAGGGCGCCGCCGGCCATCGAAAGGGCCGCCACCGACAGGAAGGGGGAGGTCCAAAGGCCGCCCAGGAGGGTGCCCAAAAAGGTGGGCCCGCCGCCGATGAGGGCAAGCAACAGGATCCGGCCCCAGGAAACCGTGAGGCCCGCCCGGACCATGGGGCCCATGATGCCGAAGCCTTCGGTGGCGTTGTGCAGGGCGAAGCCCATGATGAGGCTCAGGGTGAGGCCCGCCTGGCCCTGGGCATAGGCCTGTCCGATGGCCAGCCCTTCGCTTAAGTTATGGAGTCCGATGCCCACGGCGATCATGGTGGTGAGGTTTTGGGGATCCAGCGGATCGCCGGAACGGATGAGTTTTTGCTCGATGCCCACCAGCCCCACGAAGCCGAACGTAAAGCCCGCCATGAGCAGGGCCACCAGGATGACCGCGGTCAGGGGATGGCCCGTGAAGCCGCGAAGGGCCGAGGCGGTTTGGCCGCAGGCCCCGCCCA
>DATKNU010000234.1:0-34269 GCA_035541195.1 bacterium | reverse complement strand
ACCTTCATCGTGTGGGCGAAGGCCCTCAGGATCGGCGGGGCTTTTTGCCCCCGCAAGGCGGCCTTCAGGCTTTTTTCCCAGCGGTTGATCTCGGCCAAACGGCGGCCCTCAAACCGGGGCTCATCGGCGAAATCATCGGCGGTGCGCGCGAAAGCGTAGAGCGCGGCGATGGGGGCCCGGCTCGCGGGGGGCAAAAGCAGGGACGCCACGGGGAAATTCTCGTAATGGGTTTGGGCTTGGCGCAGGCAGGCTTGGTAATCGGACGCCAGGGACGGCGGGATTTTCACGGGGCAGGCGCCTTGCGGGAAGGATGGACGACGGGGCTTATTATAAAAGAAAAGCCCCGGGAGGCCGGGGCCGGGAGCCGTGTTTTTTTTCACCCGGCTTTGGGCTAAACTGGCGGCGAAAGGAAGGCGATCCGCGTGGAACCCCCGAAGCCCGACGAGGCTTTAAGCCCTGAAAAACAAACGGTGGATGGGGAAGACCCCTATTGCCTTTCCAGGGGTTCCTGCTGCGACGACGGCGAGGGGCTTAGTGATCGCCCGGCCATGAATCGCCCTTGAAAAGGCCCTTTTTTCCGAATAAACTACAGCCCCTTCAGAAGGGCTGACGGCTTTTATCCCCGGAGGATAAAGGGCGGCCTTGGGTTTAAAGATACCGCCGGACATTTAGCTCAGCTGGTTAGAGCGTCGCGTTCACATCGCGAAGGTCACTGGTTCAAATCCAGTAATGTCCACCATTCGTGCCCCGTTCCCTTATCAGGGAACGGGGCTTTTTTATTGGTACTGGATTTGAACCAGGGGGTGCGGGGGACTTTTTGTTACACTAAGCCCATGTGCTCCCGCTTTGCCTTGAAAAGCCCCCCGAAGGCCCTGGCCCGGCTCTTGGGCGTGGAAGAAAGCTTCCAATGGCCCCCCCGTTACAACTTGGCGCCTTCCCAATCCATTCCGGCGGCCGTCCGTTCCCTCGAGCATGAGAAAAGGCGGATCCAATTTTTGCATTGGGGTTTCATGGCCACCTGGCACCAAGGCGGGCGGATTTTGGTGAACGCCCGCTCGGAGGACTTGGCGGACAAACCCCTTTTCCAGGAATCCTTCGAGAAATGGCGTTGCCTGATTCCGGTGGATGGTTTTTACGAATGGCGCCACGAGGCCCGGGAAACCAGGCCTTTCTTCATCCGCCTTAAAAGCCGCGAGCCCTTCGCCCTGGCCGGGCTTTGGGCGCCCCAGCCCCTCCACGGCCAAACCACCGATTCCTGCGTCATCCTGACCACCCAGCCCAACGACGTGGTGAAGGTGGTGCATGAGCGCATGCCGGTCATCCTGGCGCCGGAGGATTTTGGGTTATGGATGGATTCCAAGGACGTGCGGGACTTCGACAGGATTCGGGAGCTGTTCAAGCCTTATCCGGCCCAGGAAATGGAAGCCTTTGAGGTGGACAACTGGGTGAATGACCCCCGGCACGAGGACCCGCGCTGCTTGGAGCCATTCCAAAACCCCGGCACGCTGTCCCTGCCCTTTTAAAAAGCCGACGCTTTATTTTCCGCCGCGATAAATGGCGGCGCTATCCGGGGTTTCCCAGAGGCGCACTTCCACCAATTTCACTTTGGCCTTTTTCAGCGCCGGCGTGATCCAACCCCAAATGACCCGGGCCAAGTTCTCGGCGGTGGGTTGAAAGGAAGGGTCTTGATCGAAGGGCGCCACTTCCCGATTGATGAAGCGGTGGTCCAGCCGGCTTTCCACTTCCCGGTGCAAGATTTCCTTGAGCAGCCGGAAATCCATGACGAAGCCCGTCTCGGGGCGCAGGGGCCCTGAGACGGTCACCGAAAGCCGGTAGGAATGGCCGTGGGGGTAATGGGCGGCCTTGGGGTCGTTTTTGCGGTAGCCCGCGCACTTGCGGAAAACCTCCAAATTCTTCGCCCGGTCCCACTTGGGGTTGTGCAGGTAATGGGCGGCCTCAAAGGTCATTTCTTTGGTGATGGAAGCGAACGGTTTGGCCATGGTCAACTTTCCCTGAATTTTTGGGCGATTGGCACCCGGCGGCCCATGCCGAAGGCTTTGGTGGTGACCTTCAGGCCCGGCGCCATCTGGCGCCGCTTGTATTCATTGCCGTCCACCTTGCGCAAGATGTCCCGCACCAAGGGCGCGTCGAACCCCGCGCGCTGGATGGCGGCGGCGGTTTGGTTCTTCTCAATGTAAAGCGTCAGGATGGCGTCCAGGGTGTCATAAGGCGGCAGGCTGTCCTGGTCCTTTTGGTTGGGACGAAGTTCCGCCGAGGGGGCTTTGGTCAGGATGGCCTCCGGGATGAGGGGCTGGCCGGCCTTGTCGTTGACGTAGCGGGAAAGCTCGTAAACCATGCCCTTGGGCAGGTCCGAGATGACCGCCAGCCCGCCGCACATGTCGCCGTAAAGGGTGCAATAGCCCACGGACAGCTCGCTCTTGTTGCCGGTGGAGAGCACCAGCCGGCCGAACTTGTTGGAAAGCGCCATGAGGAAAAGGCCCCGGATGCGGGCCTGCAGGTTCTCCTCGGTGAGGTCCGCGGGCTTGTCCCCGAAGAAAGGTTTCAGGCTTTTGAGGGCCTCTTCAAAAACCGGCGTGATGGGAATTTCCTCAAAGCCGATGCCAAGGGCCCGGGCCAATTGCCGCGAATCCTCCACGCTTCCCTTCGAGGAATAAGGCGAGGGCAGGGTGACGCCCAAAACATTCCCCGGGCCCAGGGCCTCGGCGGCCAGGCAGGCCACCAGCGCCGAGTCGATCCCGCCCGACAAGCCCAACAAGACCTTCTCAAAGCCGCACTTGAGCACATAGTCCCGGGTGCCCAGCACCAGGGCCCGGTAGATGGTCTCGGTCTCCAGCAGCGGCCTTGGGCTTTTGGGAAGCGCGGGGTTGGCCGTGTCGTAGATGAGGAAGTCCTCCTCGAAGGCCTTGCCTTCGGCGAAAAGCGTGCCCCCCACGTCCATGACCAGGCTGCAGCCGTCGAACACCAGTTCGTCGTTGCCGCCCACCAGGTTGCAATAAAGGATGGGCGCCTTCACCCGGTCGGTCAGGTCCTTCAATAGCGCTTGGCGCACGGACAACTTGGCGGCGTGGAAGGGCGAGGCCGAGAGGTTCAACACCAAGTCGGGTTTGGCCTTGGCCAGCTCCTGCACCGGATCCAACCGGTAGAGGCGGTGGGTGGAAAGGCCTTCCACGTTCCAAATGTCCTCGCAAATGGTGACGCCGATCTTGAGGCCTTGGTACAGGAAAGGGGGCTCGGGCTCGGAAGCGGGGCAGAAATAACGGGCTTCGTCGAAGACGTCGTAATTGGGTAAGAGGGTTTTCTTTTGGGTGTAAAGCACTTGGCCGTCCTTGACGGCCACGGCCACGTTGAAAAGGGGATTGCCCGACCCGCGGTTTTCCTGGATGGTCCCCACCACCGCCAGGATGCCCTGGGCGCCCCGGGCCACCTTTTCCAGCGCCTTTTGGGCTTCCTGCAGGAAGGATAGGCGGTCCAAGAGGTCCCGGGGCGGATAGCCGGTCAGGGTCAGCTCGGGGAAAAGGGCGATGTCGCAGCCCTCGGCCTTGGCCCGCTTCAGGGAGGCCAGGACTTTTTCCACGTTGGAGTCGAAGTCCCCCACGGTGGTGTTAATTTGGCAAAGGGCGATTTTCATAGGGCTCCGCGAAATGTTAGGCTGGGCTTCCACCCGGGCCGTTAGTGTAGAACGGCCATCCCGGGATGTCAAAAAGGAGTGAGCCCGTGGTTTTTGGAGTTTTAGCCGACACCCAAGCGCCCCTGTCCCCCGGCGAAACCGCCGCCTTGCGCCGCCATTTCAAGGGCGTGGACGCCATCCTGCATGCCGGGCCCGTGGGCGACCTCAAGGTCTTGGAACAATTGAAGGCCCTGGCCCCCACCCGGGCGGTCTGCTCCAGCGCCGAGCCGCCCGAGGTGCGTTCCGAACTTTACATCCGCCAAGCCTTTAAGCAAGGCCCCCTGACCATCGGCCTCATGCACGGCTACGGCAAACCCCAAAACTTCAAGGCTTGGCTCCTGTCCCAATTCGAGGAGGGCGCCCCCCAGGTGTTGGTCTATGGCAGCAATTTCGAGCCTACGGCCCGGCAGGTGGGCGGGACTTTTTTCTTCAACCCCGGGTCTTTTTCGGGCCGCCAGCCCGAGGGGCGGCGCGGCCTCGTTTCCCCCAAAGTGGGCCTTCTCTTCATCCAAGGCAAAAAAGTCGACGGATTGCCTGGGATTCCCCTGAACCAGGGCGCCAAGGCTTGACCCGGGGGCCGGAATATCCGATATAATGAACCCAAGGCCCCTTTCGGGTCATTCGTAAGGTTGTCTAAGGAGAAGAACACCATGGTGCAATTGACGGACTCGGCGGTCTCGAAGGTCAAGGATTTCGCCAACAAGAATACGGCCTATCAAGGCAAGAATTTCCGCGTTTACGTGCAAGGCGGCGGTTGTAGCGGTTTTTCCTACGGCTTCACCTTCGACCAAAAGCGTGACGACGATGAGATCAACCAAGCGGGCGACGTTCAGGTTCTGGTCGACCCCCAAAGCGCCAAGTACCTCAACGGCGCCAAGATCGACTATGTGGAAGACCTGAAGGGCGCGGGGTTCGTCATCGAGAACCCCAACACCACGGGCACCTGCGGTTGCGGGCATTCGGTCAGCTTCTAAACAAAAGGGATTTGCCAGGCGGGGGGAAAAATCCCCCCGCCTTTTTTATTCACCATCCTTCATCCTCCCAAGCGCGGCCGCTTAAAAGACGGGTCAAAGCCGATGAAGGCTCCGGGGTTTCCCGTTTTAAGCATCTGGTTCCACCCGGGTCCGTCATGGTTTCGCTTTTATTTCTTTTCAAAGGGTTTTCATGGAAAAAATCGAGCTGAACACCGACACCTTGGCCGACATGAGCGGCAAGGTGACCGAGCAATCCATCCAAATGAAACTTCCCCAACTCAACACCGAAACCTACCGGGACAAGCACGTGGTGGTGAAGGGCTGCGCCCCCACTTGGGCGGTCATGATGCTCCAGCACAAGCTCGAGGGCGTGGCCGCGCGGCTTTCCTTCAAGCTCTTTGACGGCAAGGAAATCGGCGTTTGGTGACGGCTTCCCGTCCCTGGCGGCTGGTCCCTTCCTCCTTCACGCCCGCCCAAGGACAGATGGAATGGGACCGGCAAGCTTTCCGCGCCTTTCAGGAAAGCCACGCGCCGATGCTCCGCTTCTTCCGGTTTCAAAAGCCCACTTTCACGATGGGGAGGCTGGAAGCCCGGCGGATCGACCTTCAAAAACTCCCTCATCCCCATGAGGTCCGTCCCACGGGCGGTTGGACCGTTTTGCACGGGGAGGGGGACCTTTGTTACTCCCTTTTCGCCTCCACCCGGGATCCTTTGGTGGGCGGGGACCTGATCGCCAGCTACCAAAAAATCAGCCGCCTGTTGCAAGGGGCGTTTAAAGCCTTGGGCCGCCAGGTGGAACTTTCCACCGAGCCCCACCGGGCCTCCGGGATGACCCATTGTTTTTCCGCCCCCTCCAAATGCGAATTGACCTTGGGCGGTAAAAAAGTTTCCGGGGGCGCCCAGGCCCGGGAGGGGAACGTCTTTTTACAACAGGGCGTGATCCTGCTTTCGGTTTCCGAAGGTTGGCGGAAAGCCTATGGATCCGGGGCGCTGGAAGCCATGACGGGCCTGAACGACGGCCCGCAGGCGCCGGTGGAGGCGGGACAAATCGAGGCGGCGGTGGAAAAGGCGTTTCAACAAGCGGGCGCGGAATTTGAAAAAAGCTTGACCACCCTCGGTTCCTTGGGGAAGCTGGAAGCGTTCCCCATCCTTTCCGAGGCCAAGCCATGAAAAAATTCGACGCGCTCATCATCGGCGGCGGGCCCGGCGGCTACACCGCGGCCGAGCTTTTGGGCCGGCAGGGCAAGCGCGTGGCCCTCTTCGAGAAAAACAAGATCGGCGGCTCTTGTCTGCAGGTGGGCTGCATCCCCACCAAGTCGCTCCAAGCGGCGGCGGTCCGCTATTTCCAATTGGCCAAGGAAGGCGCGGCCTGGGGTTTGGAAGCGGACCATGTCCGGCTTAATTTCAAAACCCTCATTGACCGCACCCAGAAAACGCTTTCGATTTTGGAGCGCGGCATCTTGTCCCTGCTTTCCGCGGCCAAGGTCGAGGTCGTCCAAGGCGAGGCCCAGGTCCAGGGCCCTTATCAAGTGACCTGCAACGGCGAGGAATACGCGGGCGACGTTCTTTTCTTGGCGCTGGGGTCAAGGCCCCGGACCCTTCCGGCCTTTCCCTTGGGGGAGGATGTCGTCACCAGTGATGGGCTCCTGTCGCGGCCCCGCCTGCCCAAGTCGCTGCTCATCGTGGGCGCGGGCGTGATCGGGCTGGAGTTCGCCTGTCTTTACGCCCAACTGGGGGTGAAGGTGAGGGTGGGCGACGTGATGCCGTCGCTGCTGCCCAATATGGAGGAGGAATTGGCCCAACTGCTCCTCAACTCCCTTCGAAAACTCGGCGTGGAAGTGCAGTTGGGGCTGCCGGCGGTTGAGCGCGGAAGCGAGGAAATGGTGTTGGTGGCGGTGGGCCGCCAGCCCAACGTGGATTTGGCGGGCATCCCCTCGCTGGGGCTTAAAATTCAAAACGGGAAAATTGAGACCAACGGGTTCCTGGAAACGTCCGTTCCCCGGGTCTATGCCTTGGGGGACCTGACCAGCCGTTTCCCCTACGCCCACACGGCTTACGAGCAGGCGCGCGTCGCGGTAGGGCATTTGGCCGGTTCCACCGAAACCATGGACGAGTCGAAAATCCCCCATGTGGTTTTCACGAGCCCCGAGATCGCCGCCGTGGGGTTGACCGAGAAGGAAGCGGCCCTGAAGTTCAAGAACGTGAAAACCCGTAAAGCCAATTTCGCCGCCAACAGCAAGGCGCGCATCCTAGGGGAAATCCAGGGGTTCCAAAAAACCGTCTATGACGGCGATTCGGGCCGCATTTTAGGCGTGCATTTGGCCGGGCCCGAGGCCACGGACCTCATCGGCGAAGCTTGTGTGCTGGTGGCCCGGGGGGTTACAATGGAGGAGCTTTCCAGGGTGGTTCACCCGCATCCCACCCTGAACGAGATTTTCGGGTCCCACTAGCCCGAATGGGGGTTCTGGATGAGGACGATCGCCGCCCTGCTCTTCGCGCTTTTGCCCGCCGCCCTTTGGGCCGGCCCCCCCATGACCACGGTTTATTCCTCCTCCCAATCCGCTTCCTTTAACTCCGCCAACTTCGGCATCAACCGTTCGGTCAATGGCGGAAGCCCGGACAACAGCTACACCTGGCAGCGTTCCACGAACTTCACCACGACCCCACTCTCCCGCCATGAGAAGCTGGTTTATTCCAAATCCCACCCCTATAGCGCCCGCTATCGCAACCTGCGGGTGAGGCGCTGGGACGACCCCAAGGTACCCTTTGAGTTCCAGAACGATAAATACATCCGCCAATCCCTGGCTTTGGGTTATTTCTTCAAGCCCGGCCAAAGGGCTTATGTTTATCCGGCTTACGCCCGTTAGGAAGCTGTAACCCGGGGGCCGAAAGGCTGTAACCCGGGGTTAACGCCTTCTAAGGAAGAATAGCTCACCCCGCCCACCCAACGCCTTTCCTTCGCCTCCCCCACGCCATCCGATTCAAGAACGCTTGAAAGGAGGGCCTCATGTTGAAACTGGACCAATATGCCGAGGGCATTTTGTATGAGTGCGACCGCTGCCAAATGGCGGGCGAGCTGGAGACGGAGATCGTGCGGGATGACGGTGTTTTTTACTGCTGGAATTGCCTGTCGGAGTTAAACCACAAGAGCCGAAAGCCTTTTACGCCCTCTACCCGGGGTTAAACGGCCCTTCGTCTCGCCGCGAAAACGGGCCGTGGCTCGTTCTCAAGTTCCTCAAGCCCTTTCGGGAATGATAAAATCCCGGGATGGCAAAATTTCCTGCCCGCCCCTTTACTACTTTTTTCCTATCCGATGAGTTTTTTTGCGCCATCCTGGCGGCCGTGGCTTTTTTCCCGAACCTTTTCCTGGGCCAGGCTTATTTTGACGGCGACCTTTTGATGGACTATGGCCCCTTCCAAGAGTTCCTGCGTGAAAATATTTTTCAGGGGCATTTCCCGCTCTGGAACCCGGATCTCTTGGGCGGCAATCCCATGGCGGCCAATCCGGTCGCCATGGCCTTTTATCCCCCGCTTTATTTCTGCCTTCTTTTCCCCCTGCCGCTGGCATTCGGGATTTTTTATTTCCTACATGGTTTCGTGGCGCTTTGGGGGACGCATCGCTGGTTGGCCCAATGGGGGGCTTCGCCCACGGCTTGCCGGTTGGGGGCGGTCGCTTTCGCCTTTTCGGGTTTTTTTTGGTCCGAGATCGTTCACCCGAATCTGTTGGCAACCTACGCTTGGATGCCCTGGTTTTTCCTGGCCTTGGAAGCCTTGGTCAAGAAGCCCAGGCCCAGCCGGGCCTTCCTCCTGGGCCTGGTTTTGGCCCTGATGTTCTTGGCCGGCCATTCGCAAGCCCTGTTGGGCCCCCTTTACGCGGGCCCCTTTTATTTTTTGTTCCGGATTTTCACCACGGACAATCCCTGGCGTCGGGTCGTTCCGCGTTTCAGTGGATGGTCCTGGGCGGCCGGGCTCTTTCCGGTTTTTCTCCTGGCGTTGCTCCCGATCTTGGCTTTCTTGATCCCCGAATATGAGTTCGTGTCCTTGACCGATCGTTTCGGCCAATCCAAGGATTACCTCAATTACAACGCGCCTTTCTTCATCCAGCCTTCCCGGGTTTGGCAGTTCCTTTTCCCGTCGCCGCTCTTTGATCAGACGGGAAAAGCCTTGCCCCTCGAGACGGCCAACTTGGGTTATTTGGGGGTTTGGATGCCCTTCTTCTCGGTGGCGGCTTTTCGGGCCAAGGACCGCCGTCTTCCCCTTCTGGCTTTGGGTTTGGCTTTTTTTTCTTTCCTGACCGCGCTCGGACCGGCGTTTCCCCTGCACCGTTGGCTTTGCGACTGGGCCCCGGGGTTCAGTCTGTTCCGGGCGCCTTATCGCTATATTTATCTTTATGATTTTTTCGGGGCGGCGTTGATGGCCTTGGGTTATGACGGCATTTTCGGGACGAAGGATGTAAAAATCCAAAGGACCTGGTTGAGGGCGGGGCTTCTTTACGCGTTGGTCTTGGGGGCCTTGGGTCTCTCGGCGCTGTCCGGGCCCCTCCATTGGGCCGAATTCACGGCCCTGGGATTAGGCGCGGTCTATCTGTGGCTTAAGAACCGCCGGCGCGGGAGAGAGCCCGTCCTTCAAAATTTTCTTTTTTGCGGCGCCTTCATTTTGCCCCTCCTATTCAGTGGATGGCTTTGCGGAACCTCCCGATGGGGGGCGGCCTCCTGTTTTGATTATGAAAAAAACCTGCCGGATCTTTCCCGGCTTCGGGAAATCGTCGGCCATAACCGGGTGCTGGTGGGGGATGGCATCCCCTACCCGATCCACTTGACCTTTGGCCCATCGATTTTGGTGCCCTTGCCCACCAACGTGACCATGGCGCTGGGCATGCGCAATATGCTCGGTTACGATCTTTCCCTGGCCCAAAGAGAAAAACTCCACCAACTGCCGCTTTCGACTTTCACGCGACTCATGGCCGTTCAAGGCTATGTCACGGGCGGTTCGGCCAAAAAGGTGCCCGGTTATCATTTGGAGCACTGGGCTTCCCTGAACGGTTGTTTCGCCGATCGGCCCATGAATTTCCTGTTCAGCCCCGGGCAAGTCCGGGTCTTCAACAACGAAGACCAGGAATGGAAGGCAATGATCCAAGGTTCCGTGGACCCTGAAAAGACGGTCTTTTTCTCAAAAACACCCGACCAAGGCCGGACCCCTTCCCTGGACTCAGGGCCGGTTTCTTTCAAATATAGCTGGGTGAAGGACCAGCCGGACCAAGAGTCTTTCCAGGTCAGCCTTGAGCGTGAACATTGGGTGGTTTTTTCCGAAATGGTCTATCCGGGTTGGAAAGCTTGGCTGGACGGACGGCCCGCGCCCCTGGAAACCGCCGACGCACTTTTGCGGGCCCTTTGGTGTCCCGCGGGATCCCACCTGGTGGAGTTCCGTTATGAGCCGGTGTGGTGGAAGCCCATATTGGGCGGACTCTGTCTTTGGTTGTTCGGGGCCTTGGTTTTTTGGTTTTCCAGGGATAAGTGGGATCAGCTTTGGATTCGTCGGGTCTTTCGCCCCGGAGGCCGCCAGCGGGGTTAACGCCGATGAAGTAGGGCGGTTAGGCCATATCCAAAAACTGGAAGTCGGGGCATTTCCTTGCCGTGTAGTCCTTGTCCCAGGCGGTCTTGAACAAAATGACCGGCCGGTCCTTGCGGTCGCGGGTTTTCAAGACCTGGACCGGCGGGTCAAAAGCCTCGGGGTCGCCCGTCAGCCAAGCGCTGCAGGTGAAGGGCAAAAGTTCCACCTCGGTGTCCACGCCGTACTCGCTCTTGAGCCGGTATTGCAGCACGTCAAATTGCAGCCGTCCCACCGCCGCCACGTAAAAGTCCAACCCATCCCAGCTTTTGAGCATCTGCACGGCGCCCTCGTCGGTCATCTGTTGCACGCCCTTGTCGAAGGGTTTGCGTTTCAAGACGTCCTTGGGCCGCACCCGAGCGAAAATTTCCGGTTGGAAGGAAGGCAGGGGCTTGAAGGAAAAACCGCCCTTCAAGGAAAGCGTGTCGCCGATGGCGAAAACCCCCGGGTTGATGACGCCCACGATGTCGCCCGGGTAGGCCACGTCCAGGGTGTTGCGGTCCGCGGCCAGCATGGTGTGGGGGCGCGACAGCCGCAAGTCCTTGCCCAGGCGGTGGTGCTTGACCACCAAGTCGCGCTCGAATCGGCCCGAGCAAATCCGAAGGAAGGCCGTGGAGTCCCGGTGCTTGGGGTTCATGTTGGCCTGCAGTTTGAACACATAGGCGCTGAAGCCGTCGGCCACCGGGTCGATCAGGGTTTCCCCGCCGCCGTCCAGGTCCGCCACCCGCGCGCCGGGCGGCGGTGCCATTTCCACGAAGGCGTCGAAGAAGGGTTCCACGCCGAAATTCGTGAGGGCCGAGGCGAAAAAAACCGGCGACACCTTGCCTTGCAGGAACCGGCCGTGGTCAAAGGCGTTGCCGGCCACCTCCAAAAGTTCAAGGTCCTGTTGCAGCTTTTCCCAAAGCTCCTCGGACACGTGGTCCTTGAGTCCGGGGTCGGCCAGCCCCAAGCGCTCCACGGCGGCCTTGGCCGCGCCGCCCACCGACACCTTGGAAAAGAGCAGCAGTTCCTTCGTGCGGCGGTCGGCCACCCCCGCGAATTGTCGCCCGCTGCCCACCGGCCAATTGATGGGCGAGGCGTGGATGCCCAAGACCTGCTCCACTTCCTGCATCAGGTCCAGGGGATCCCGGCCCGGCAGGTCCATCTTATTGATGAAGGTCATGACCGGGATGCCCCGCAGGCGGCAAACCTCGAAGAGCTTGCGGGTCTGGGTTTCCACGCCCTTGGCGGCGTCGATGACCATGATGGCGCAGTCGGCGGCGGTCAGCGTGCGGTAGGTGTCCTCGGAAAAGTCCTGGTGGCCCGGGGTGTCCAGCACGTTGATGACGGCGTTCTTATAGGGGAACTGCATGGCCGAGGCCGTGATGGAGATACCGCGCTCCTGCTCCATGCCCATCCAGTCGGACACCGCCACCTTGCCGCCCTTGCGGCCCCGCACCATGCCGGCGGTCTGGATCATGCCCGAATAAAGCAGCAGCTTCTCGGTCAGGGTGGTCTTGCCCGCGTCCGGATGGCTGATGATGGCGAAGGTCCGGCGCTTGGCCACGGCGTTTTTGATTTCGTTGGTCACCAGGGGATCGGGCATAGGCCGCACATGATAACAGGCCCCGCCGGGTCCTTGAAGCCCTTCCCGAACGGATTGGTATTGGGGGCGTCCTTGGGCTAAAGTAGGACCCGGACCGAAGCCATTGCCTCAAAAAGGGAGACTATGAGAGACACCTTCTGCCTGGCCTGGGACCAAGCCCACGGCGCCAAACTGGTCGATTTCCACGGCTGGAATATGCCGGTCAGCTACGCCCAGGGAATCCTTTTCGAGCACGAGGCCACCCGAACGAGCGCCGGGCTCTTCAACATTTCCCACATGGGGCGCCTGCGCATCCACGGCCCCCAGGCCTACAAATTTTGCCAATATGCCTTCACCAACGACCTGTCCAAGACCCCCATCGGCACCGCCCTCTATGGGTTTCTCTTGAACGACCAGGGCGGCATCCTGGACGACGTCATTGTCTATAAAGAAGCCAATGACCGGTTTCTTTGGATCATCAACGCGGGCGGCCGGGAAGCCGATGTGGACCACTTGAAGCGCCTCTCGGCGGGCAAAGACCTGACCTTGGACAAGCTATCGGACGAGACCGCGTTGCTGGCCCTGCAGGGTCCCAAGGCCGACGCCGTCTTGAAACGCCTGGTGAAGGATGCGGACCTGGACAAGATTCCTTACTTCGGGTTCGGTCGGGGAACCATCAACGGCAAGGGCGTCTTTCTCATGGCCACCGGCTACACGGGTGAGGACGGCTATGAGCTCATGGTGGACGTGAAAGACGCGCCCTTGATTTGGGAACTTTTGGCGGCCCAACCCGAAGTCACGCCCTGCGGGCTTGGCGCGCGCGATTCCTTGCGGCTGGAGGCGGGCCTGCCGCTTCACGGCAACGACATCGACGAAACCACCCAGCCTTACGAGGCGGGGCTCGGCTGGGCCGTGAAGAAGGACAAGGAAGGCGGCTTTTTTGGCCGGGAAGCCTTGAATCCCGTGCCGGCCCGAAAACTTATTGGCCTCACCTTGGAGGGAAACAATATCCCCCGGTCCCATTACAAAGTCTTGGCCGAAGGCCAAGAAGCGGGGGAAGTCACCAGTGGTGTTTTCTCGCCCACGCTTAAAAAGGGAATCGCGCTGGCTTACGTGAAATCGGAATTTTTGGAAAAGCCGCTGTCGGTCGAGATCCGCGGCAAGGCCGTGCCGGCCCAAAAGACCAAGCTGCCCTGGGTAAGGCATGTGACGAAGGCCAAGGCGAAGTAAGACGATTTTAAAGGTGTTCATTTCCCCTTGAAACGAACCGGTTGTGCCATTTTTTCATTGTGGTTTTCCATTATTGCGCCCGCTTGCGCCCAAACGCGCCCGCCGATGACGCCCACGCCCTCTCCCACGCCCTTGAAAAGCGGCCAAGAAAAGGCTCCCGACGCTCCCAGCCGCGTGAATTATTTTTTAAATTGGGAAATGGCCATGTTGCCCACGGGGATCCGGGAGGCTTTCAAGGATGGCCTGGAAGTCGAAATGGGCGTGGGTCCCAACTTCAACCTCTCCAAGGACCTGGGTCGTTACTGGGGCGTGGGCGCCATGTTGGGTTTAGGTTGGCGCTTGGATGATCGGTTGTCCGCTGATTTTGTAATGGATGGATCCGATTTTTATTCGATCCATAGCGCCTCAACCGCCGGCAAGACGCGTTTTTCGGATCTCCATTTGACGGTCATGGCCAAATACCGGTTCGGAACCGGGGATTTCAGGCCCTATGTTTTGGGTGGCGCGGGGATTGGTTTTAATGCCGAGTTGCGCGAGTCCGCCGGCGTGGTTTCGGATGAGGTCCAAGAGACCGGTTGGGTGTTAGAAACCGGTGTGGGGATCGAACAAAGGGTCAATGGAGATTTTTTTCTCTATCTCCAATCGGGCGTAATCGACGATTTGCTTTCGCCAAGTTTTACCCGAGAGGGAAACTTAGGCAACCCGGTGGTTTACGTGCCCTTGACCGCCGGGATCTTTTTTGGAAGATAAGAGCGTTCCCGCGAATAATAGAGTCGAAGCGGCTTTCTTTAACGCTGGAAAACTTTCGCCTTTTTGCTATAGTTTGGCCTTCACCGCCCCTTTCCACGCCCTCTTAACTTTCTTCCGGGAGCCTCCATGCGCAAGTTCGCCAAAACCCACGAATGGTACGATGACCTCGGCGGCGGTAAGATCCGGATCGGCATCTCCAAACACGCGGCCCACGAGCTTTCGGACGTGGTGTTCGTGGAACTTCCCGAGGTGGGCAAAAAGCTGGCGGACAAGCAGAGCCTCTGCGTGCTGGAATCCGTCAAGGCCGTGGCCGACGCTTATAGCCCGGCAGGCACCGTGGTGGAAGTGAACGACAAGCTCAAGGACCAGGCCGGCTTGGTGACGCAGGATTCCGAGGGGGCTGGATGGTTGGCCGTGGTGCAGCTCGACGACCCCAAGGCGCTTGATTCCTATTTGACCGAAGCCGATTATCTCAAGACGATCGAAGCCCACTGACGTTAAATCAGTTAGGAGTTAGGAGTGAGAAGTTAGGAGTTGAAGTCGAAAGACTTTAATCCTTAACTTCAAACTACGCACTCCTAACTCCTAACTGGAGTTTTTGTGGCATACATTCCCATCACGCCGGCCGACGAAAAGGAAATGCTCAAGGCCATCGGCGTTTCCAAGATCGACGACCTTTTTTCCGACGTGCCGCCCTCCCAAATCCTGAAAAAGGGCCTGAACCTGCCCGCCGGGTTGTCCGAACCCGAGCTCAAGCGCTGGTTCACGCTCATCGGCAAGAACAACTCCCCCGTCTCCGGCCGCCCCTGCTTCTTGGGCGCGGGGCTCTATTACCACGAGGTCCCGTCCGCGGTGAAGGCCGTGGTGACCCGGCCCGAGTTCCTGACCTCCTACACGCCTTACCAGCCCGAGATCGCCCAAGGCACTCTGCAGGTGCTCTTTGACTTCCAGACCTACATGGTGGAATTGACGGGCCTGCAGGTTTCCAACGCTTCCCTTTATGACGGCGCCACCGCGGTGGCCGAAGCCACGCTCTTGGCCCTGCGGGTCAAGAAACAAGCCTCGCTGGTTTTCGTGTCCAAGGCCGTGCACCCCGAATACCGCCAGACCATCCAGACTTATTTGAACCCACTGGGCATCAAGATCCAGGAAGTGGACCTGAAGGGCACCGAAACGGACCTGGAAGCGCTCAAGACCGCCCTCTGGCCCGGCTCGGTGGTGGTGGTCCAATATCCCAACTTCCTGGGGACCATTGAGGACCTTGAGGCCATTTCCAAGGCCTGTAAGGAAAAACAATGCTACCTGGTGGTGGCGGTGCCCGAGGCCATGAACCTGGCCCTGCTCCCCTCGCCGGGGTCCTTGGGCGCCGACGTTTGCGCGGGAAGCGCCCAATCCTTCGGCAACATCCTGTCCTTCGGCGGGCCCCACGCGGGCTTCCTCACGGTCCGCATGGACGACATCCGGCAGATGCCGGGGCGCGTCGTGGGCGAAACGTTGGACCGCAACGGCAAGGAAGGCTGTGTCTTGACCTTCCAGGCCCGGGAGCAGCATATCCGCCGGGAGCGGGCGGTTTCCAACGTCTGCACCACCCAGTCGCTCATGGCCAACTTCGCCTCGGCCTGGCTTTACTTCAAGGGCGGCGCGGGGGCCCAACAAGCCGCCAAGGACGGCGCGGCCACGGCCCATGCCTTGGCCGGCGAGATCGCCCAATTGCCCGGCTTCAAGATCGAGAGCGCGCGTTACGCCAATGAGTTCGTGGTGCGGCCCCCGGCCCCCGGCTTCGCCGACTTCCTCGCCGAGTGGGGCATGGTGGCGCCCTATGACCTGTCGAAGGATTATCCCGAATATAAGGACTGCCTCTTGGTGGCCTGCACGGAGCTGACCCACCTGGAGGACATGGAATCCTTCCTGTCGGCCTGCGAGGAATTCGCCAACCATTCCAAGAGCGCCCATTCGGGCCACGTGGCGCACCAAAAGGCCACCCAATTGGCGCCCTGGATCAAGGTCCGGGCCGTCCCGGCCATCGAGGCCCACGCGGAGATCGAGTTGGTCCGCTATTACACCGGCCTGGCCCGCAAGAACTTCTGCATCGACAACGGTTTTTATCCCCTGGGTTCCTGCACGATGAAGTACAACCCCAAGGTGCACGAGGACATCGCCTTCCGCGACGAGTGGGCGGACCTGCACCCGGCCCAGCGTGAGGACGAAGTCCAAGGCGCGCTTCAGGTCATGTATGAGCTGGAGCATTGGCTTTCCGAAGTCACCGGCTGCCACGCGCTGACGCTCCAACCCGCCGCCGGCGCCCATGGGGAACTGACGGCCTTGCTCATGGCCAAGCGCTATTTCGCCGACCGGGGCGAGCACCAAAGGGTCAACGTGATCGTGCCCGACTCCGCGCACGGCACCAACCCGGCCTCGGCCACCATGGCGGGCTGGAAGACGGTTTCCATCCCCACGGACCCGCGGGGCAACATGGACGTGGAGGCGCTGAAGGCCAAGCTGGGCAAGGACACGGCGGTTTTGATGCTGACGAACCCGAGCACGCTCGGGTTGTTCGAGGAGCATATCCTCGAGGTCGCGAAGTTGGTTCATGACGCGGGGGGTCTTCTGTATTACGACGGCGCCAATATGAACGCCATTTTGGGGATCTGCCGACCGGCGGATATGGGGTTCGACTTGGTGCATTTAAACCTGCATAAAAGCTTCTCGACGCCGCATGGCGGCGGGGGGCCGGGTTCGGGGCCGGTGGGTTGCACGAAGGCGCTGGAGCCTTACCTGCCCGAGCCCCGGGTGGCGCGGGAAGGAAACCGTTATTTCCTGAAAACCGGTTCCCCCCAATCCATCGGCCGCATGAAGGGCAACGTCGGCAACTTCGGCGTGCTCCTCAGAGCGCTGGCCTATTGCAAGCGCAACGGCAAGGAAGGGTTGGAACGGGTGGGCCGCGTGGCGACCCTCAACGCCAATTACCTCTTGGCCAAGCTCAAGGGCGCCTATCCGGTGGCCTATGACCGGCTATGCAAGCATGAGTTTGTTTTGACCGCCGAGCCCTTGAAGAAACAGTACGGCGTGTCGGCGCTGGACATCGCCAAGCGGTTGATCGACTTCAACTACCATCCGCCCACCATTTATTTCCCGCTGGTGGTGCCGGAGTCCATCATGGTGGAACCCACGGAGACCGAGACCAAGAAAACCTTGGACGAGTTCGTGGACGCCATGCTCAAGATCCGCAAGGAAATGGAAACCAACCCGGACGTCTTTAAGAACGCGCCCTACACCACGGAAGTGTCGAGGCTGGACGAGGTTCGGGCGGTCAAAGAGCCCAAGTTGGTCAAAAAGTAGCGGCTCATTTCTGGCCGGTTTCGCCGAAAGGACGTCCCGAAAGATTTGGCGAGCGACGTTGGAGCGAGCCATGAGGGACTGGACGAGGTTCGGGCGGTCAAAGAGCCCAAGTTGGTGAAAAAGTAGGGATTCATTTAAGCCCGGATTCGCTTCTCGAAACTTCCCGCGTTTTTAGGTAAGCTGTCTTATCTCCCGGGGGGTTCCATGTCCAAAACAATCCTGAAAAGCCTGCTTTTCTTTTTGCCGGTAGCCGCTTTCGCCGCCACGGCCCAGCAGTATTACGACGCGGGCCTCCAGCTCTACAACCAAAAGCAATACAACCAAGCGGTGGCTTACTTCAAGGCCGCGGTCCAAATGGACCCCTCCAATTGGCAGGCCGACCAAGCCCTGGGCAGCGCTTATTACGCCGAGGGAGATAAGACCGACGCGCTCAGCGCCTATGACCAAAGCCTGGCGCTCCACCCCAATCCCCAGCTTCAACAGTTCGCCGACGGCCTGAGGGGTTCGACCCCGCCGCCCGCTTATCCCTCGGCGGCCCATAGCAGCGTTTCCAACCCAGGCCCGGTGGTCGGCGGCGGCAATTTCGGCATCGGGCTCGAGTTTGGCGAACCCGGGACTTACGGCGCCAGCGGCAAATACTGGCTCGACCAGCAGAGCGCCTTCCAGGCCGAGGTGAAGCTCAACGGCGGCGCGCTTTTCCAGTTCGCTTACTTATGGCACGACTTTGACCTGATCCAAGCCAAGAACGGGGCCTTCGCTTTTTACATCGGCATTGGCGGGGATGTGGCGGTCAACGGCGTCTTGGCGGCGGCCGTGGAAGCGCCGGTGGGGGTTACCTACCTTTTCCAAAAGTCCCAGATCCCCATCGATCTTTATGTCCAAGCCGAGCCCAGTTTCTGGGTGACCCCCGCGACGCTTTTCCAGATTTATGGAAGCCTGGGAGCTCGATACTATTTTTAACTTTTAAGCCCCCCGCCCCTTGCGGGTGAGGGGGGCGGTTATTTTGGATCGGGATTTTGGCCATGAAAACCTGCCACGCCTGTAAGACCCCTTGGGACGGCGCCCCGGGGAGCCAGCCGGGCCGAAACGAAACCTGCTCGGGATGCGGGGCCGACCTGCATGTGTGCTTGAATTGCCGCTTTTACGACCCGGCTTCGGCCAATGAGTGCCGCTCTTCCACCGCCGAGCGGGTGCGGGACAAGGATAAGCGCAATTTTTGCGATGAATTCGAGCTCAAGGCCCAAGGATCGGACGGCCGGGGCTTGAAGGATTCGGGCGACGAGCGTAAAAAGCAGTGGGACGATTTGTTCAAATAGGAGCAGCCATGAAAAACGTGGAAATGAAAGTCGAAGGCGACATCCTCACGATCCGGGTGGACCTATCCAAGGAATTCGGCCCCTCGTCCTCGGGCAAGACCACGATCATCGCCTCCACCGAGGGCAACATCCCGGTCACCGGGCGCGACGAGAAAATCGGGTTGAACGTCTATAAAAAGAAATAGGCCCATGCCCGAAAAACCCCAGCCCCCCAAGGGACATCAGCCCAAACCAGCGGTTCCCCCGGCGGCCAAGCCCGCCGCCAAACCCACCGTCGCTCCCGCGGCCAAGCCCGCTTCCCCCGGGGCCGCCAAGACCCAGGGTTTTTTGGAACACCGCTCGCACCGCCGGGTGGACGTGAAGGTGGCGATCCAGTTCCAGATTTTGGAAGACAAAAAGGCCATGGATAAGCTCAAGAGCGAGAAGGGCGTCACCAAGGACATCAGCCTGGAGGGCCTGTTTTTGCGCACGGCCCAGGACATCAAGCCCGGGGACGTCTTCCGGCTCGAGATTCCCCTACCGGGGCAAAAGCGCCCGCTCTTCGCCTTCGCCGAGGTGGTTTGGGTGAAGGAAGGCAAGATGTTCTTCAAGAACGACGCGGGATTGAAGCTCATGATGATGCCCGTCGAGGACCAGGAGGCCCTGAAGGCCTACCTGGATCAAGCGGGGAAATAATTAGGGTTTTGACCTTTTAACCTGAGCAATTCCGCAGGGCTTATCGTCGCTTGTTCATTCCATTTAAAATCCAACACGTATTCCAGCGCCCAAAGCGCCTCCAACTATGCTTAGGCTTGAGTTGGCTCCCGTAGCGGACTCCTGATATGAAGAAGTAACAGGCGCGCTGGGTGGATCGTTTTCAATGTTCGTAAAGGTTAAGTTGTAGTTTGAGAGACCCAAAGCAGGACTTAAGAAAAACTGTCCATTTAGGAACAGCTCGAACTGATTTTTTGGATCCAACCCAAAGGTCATGTCAAAATCCAAGAGCCCCGCAAATCCCACCCCCGAATCGGACCCCTGGACGAGATTCACATAGGTAGTGTCGTAATAATAATCATATTCATCGGTTTCCTCGTCGATCTTGTTGTTGTAAAAAAATAAGGAGGGGCCGAACCCGGCGTCAAAAGAAACCGAAGGGCCTCGAAGATGGATGCTGGCTTTTAAAAAAATGGGCCAGACTTGGTAAAAATCGTTTGATCGGGTCAATTGATAATAAAGCGTTTGTCCTGTTGAGTGTAGCTTGGGCCAAAATTGGGTTCCCAACCCCAACGAGAAATAAGGATCGAGATCCCAATCCAGTTTCAGCGAGGGAGTTCCAAAGATGAAAACCGGGCTATCATTGGAAAACCCGTTGAAATAGGCCAAGTCAATATCGTAGGAAAGGTTTAAATAAAGGTTGGAATATATTGGGATTTTAGGTTTGGGCAAGGGATCCGCCGGGCCGGCGTAAAGAGGGTAAGGGTCCACCGCCGGGTCCCAGGTGTAATGGGGGTTATCCAAAGGAGCGCTGGAGGGACCCGAGGGGCCGGCCGTGGTCACGGCGCCCACTCCGATTACGGAAAGGGGGGCCGTGGGAACCCCGAAAGGAGTGGATAGGGGAGTGGGGCTGGCGGGAATCGAAAGCGACGCCATGTATTTGACCAAGGCGGGATTGTCGGGATGAAGTTGAAGGCTCTTTTGAAAATCCGCCGCGGCTTTTTGGCTATCGCCCAAAAGCGCCTCGCAAGTCCCCAACATCTCGGCGGAGCGGTAGTCATTCGGGTCCAATTGGAGCGCGTACTTAAAGTAAGGCTCCGCCTTGGCGTAATCCTTGGTCTGGTAGTAATTAAATCCCCAGCGGTAATAATCATCGGCGCTATAGGCGAAGGCGCAAAGGGGCAAAAGCCCCAGGGCCAACGCCCCGAGGAGGCGTGTCCAGGTTGGGCGGCGCATGGCGCTTACTCGCCGTAGACGGTTATCTGGTAACTGGAAAAGAGCCCGAAAAGTACGGTAGTGGTGTGGTAGTCCACGTGTTGGATTTTGGTGATGCCCGCGCTGGCGCAGGCGGTGTGGATGCTGGCGTCCCCGAAGGAAAAGAGGCCCAAAATGCATGAGGTGGACCCGGTTCCCACCTTGGCGTTGGCGGTGACGGGATAGGGGGTGACGGCGACGGGCCCGGAAACACTGGTAAAAAGACCGCCCTGCAGGGGGGCGTTCGTGGCGCAACCCTCGAAAGACAAGATGAGGCCGAGCATCAGGACCGCGAGAATTTTCTTCATAAAATTATCTCCTTGAAATAAAACGGCTTAATTATTTTTTGAAAAAAATAAGTTGTTCCTGAACTCAGAACAACCAGGTTTATTTTAAGTGCCGGACTTTGTTTGTAAATGAAAAAGGCTTAAAATCATCAAGCGGCGGATGAGAGCCCACCCCACCTTGAAAGCCGGGACCCATGGCCGAAGAATATGCATTGTTCCGGGACGCGGTCCTGGCCGTCTTTCACAAACGCCGGACGGCTTTCCTGACCACTGACAGCCTCTTGAAGGAAGTGCATTTCCGCAAGGCCGTCAACCCCAAAGAGGACAAAGAGCGCATGGAAGCCATCCTGCTGCAAATGCAGGACGAGGGGTTGGTCGCCTTCAACCAGTTCAAGCTCGCCGCCCTGACCGACGCGGGCAAGGCGGCGGTGGCGGCCTTGACGCCGGAGCGGCTGGCCGAATTGGAAGGGCAAAATGAGGCCCGGAAGAAGGGGGAAACCGCGTGAAGGCTTCCAAGCCCCGTTGTCCCTGGCCCGCGGATGACGGGCTGATGATCGAGTACCACGACAAGGAGTGGGGGACGCCGCTCAAGGACGACCGCAAGCTTTACGAGTTCCTCGTCTTGGAATCCTTCCAGGCGGGGCTTTCCTGGCGGACGATCCTCCATAAGCGGGAAAATTTCCGCAAGGCCTTCAAGCGTTTCGACTATCGAAAGGTCGCCCGGTTCGGCGCCAAGGACCGGGTCCGGTTGATGAAAGACGCCGGCATCATCCGCAACCGCCTCAAAATCCAGGCCGCCATCACCAACGCCCGACAATTCATGGCGGTCCAAAAAGAGTTCGGCTCCTTTTCCAAATATATGTGGGGATGGGTGAAGGGGAAGCCCATCCATAACCACTTTAAGAGCTTCCAGGAATGCCCGGCGGTGACGCCCCTGGCCGAGGCTTGGGCCAAGGATTTGAAGCAAAGGGGTTTCCGCTTCCTGGGCCCGACGGTCATTTACGCCCATATGCAGGCCGTGGGCATGGTGAACGACCATTTGGTTTCCTGCTTCCGCCACAAAAAACGCTGAAAATATAGGGGGAAAACATGCCTTCTTGCCTGGGTTGCGGCGAGGAAATGACGCAGGTGTCGCGCAAGATCATCAAGGGGGAAGTGGCGGCGGGCCACGCGAATTACAAAGCCGTCTATCAGTGCGCCAACGCCCGATGCGCCGAGAAGGGCGTGAAGAAAAATTTCCTCGACGACGGGATGATGTTTATTCCCCTGCCCGACGGGAAGTAAACGCGGCGTAAATTTCGGCCGGTGAAATCGCGCGAAAATTTGGGGGCGGACCGTCGTTTTTGTTACCGGTTTTACCTTTTTTTCCTTAAAATAATTTCAATATGACCAACAGCACGATCAACGGCAAACCCGCGCCGGAAGTGATGGACGATTCCAAATACGCCAAAGGCACGGGCCTTTTCTCGGTCTATGAGAACGTGGAATTTCCCTCGGATCCCGTCAAGCGCTGCCAGGCCCTGATGGAACTGGGCACCGAGACCCTGCTGGCCAACCACTTCAATATCCTGAATTTCGTGCCCTTCCCGGCCGTGGGCGAGGTGGGCGAGAAGGACATCCTCAAGTATTCCTGGATGCTGTCCGAGTCCCACCGGGTGCTCATGTATGACCCCGCCAAACGCCGCCTGATCGACGAGCTTTACACCTGCAGCCCCGAAAAAGACGGGGCCATCATGCAGGAGAAGACCAACAAGCGCCTGGGCAAGCCCCGCAAGAGCGTGAGCCTGCATGAGATCGTCAGCAAGGAAATGGCCCTGAAGGAGGAGCCGGACAAGCTCTTCAAGGCCGTGGAAGCGGCTTCCCGCAAACTGCGCCTGGCCCCCGACGAGAACTACTGCGTGTCGGCGGTCTTTTTCGACATCCCGGACCGCAAGTTGGAAGAAGACAGCCTGGAAGTCATGCTGACCCAGGCCCTCAACAAGGACGACCAGAAGCCGGTCATCGAGTCCGCCTGCCGCTATGACCCGCAAGGCTACACCTACCTGCACCAATCGCCCAAGCATTTCGCGGGGCTCCACAGCTATCCGGGCACCCTCAAGTCCGCGCACCTGAGCCTCATCGGCAGCGGCAACGCGGTCGTGTCCGTGCTCGAGGACGTCGAGGATGTGGTCTACAAGCGCAAGAAATCCGAACCCACCATCAGCATCAAGATCGTCGCCGAAGGGTTTTAAGGCGCGAGGCCGCGGCCCCATGGCCAGCGGTTAAATTTGCCACGAGCCCTTGCTTGTCGGATGTGTTTCCCTGAAACTTCAAATAAGCCCAAGCCGTCCAATGAATGGGCTTGAAAGAGCGCCCGATCCTGAAGTCCGAGGCCTCCCTTGCCCTGGCGTTGCCCCGATTGCCATAATTTCCTGCTGCGAAACGCCAAGCGCTGCCCGGTATGCGGTTGTTCCTTTTCCTCCACCGATTTTACCGGGCCCTTGCTTTGGCTGGTTTTCCTGGCGGCTTTGGGGTTCCTGGCCTTCATTCTTTTCCAGCTCAATCCCCAAGTCCTGGCCAAGCTCCCGGGCTCTTGAGAAATCCCCCCGCTTTCCAGTAATCTTCCTTGTCGCAGCTCAAATCGCTCGGATGGGACCCCCATGCGCCACCGCTCCTTCTTCATTTTCTTTTTCATTTTTCTTTTGGTGATGTTCGGCCTGCACTATTACCTCTGGGCCCGCTTGGTGCGGGACACGGACCTTCGGATGCCCTGGAGGGCCTTGGCCACCTCGGCCATCATTCTCCTCGGGCTCCTCATTCCCCTGAGCTTCACCTTGATCCGCACCGCCCCCCGGTCGGTGGCGGGCCCCCTTTCCTGGGTGGTTTATCTTTGGATGGGCGCGGCCTTTTTTTTGGTCGTGCTTTTGGCCCTGGGGGACTTGGCCCGGCTTCCGGTCAAGTTCGCGGACCTTTTATCGGGCGCGCCGGTCGATGAGGAGCGCCGCCGTTTCCTCAACCTGCTGATCGCGGGGACGGCCCTTTGGGGCTCGGGCGCCCTTTCGTTGGTCGGGCTCTTCGGCGCCACCGCGGGGGCCATCCGGGTGAAACAAGTGCGGGTGGCCCTCAAAAAATGGCCCCAGGGAAAAGACGGGTACCGCGTCGCCCAGATCACCGACCTGCATGTGGGGCCCACCATCGGCGAAAACTACGTGCGGCGGGTGGTGGGGGAGGTCATGGCCCTGAAGGCGGACCTGATCGTCATCACGGGCGATTTGGTGGACGGTTCGGTCAAGGCCTTGTCGCCCCTCATGGGCGCGCTCAAAGACCTCAAGGCCAAGGACGGCGTCTTTTTCATCACGGGCAACCACGAGTATTACACGGGCGACGTGCCGGGTTGGTACACTTGGCTCCAGTCCGTAGGAATCCGACCTTTGGAAAATGAGCGGGTGTCCCTGGGCGGCGGGAAGGGTTTTGACTTGGCGGGGCTGCCGGACCTGGCCGCGCGGCAATTCGGGTTGAATCCGGACCTGCCCAAAACCCTGGCGGGATGGGAGCGCGCCCGGCCCCTGGTGCTTTTGGCCCACCAGCCGGTGACCTTTTTGGAGGCCCGCGCCCAAGGCGTGGACCTTCAGTTATCGGGCCATACCCACGGCGGCCAGATGTTCCCCTTCAATTGGCTGGTGCGCTTGGCCCAACCCTATATCGCCGGGCTTTACCGGGAAGGCGATTCCCAGCTTTACGTCAGCTGTGGCACGGGTTATTGGGGCCCGCCCATGCGCCTGGGAACGGCGTCGGAGATCACCCTCCTGGAGTTGGTTTCGGCTTCCTAAAACCCGGGCTTGGGACTTCACCCCGATCGGGATAAACTGGGGGAAAGCATCCCATTCGCCGCGGAGGGACTCATGGAAAAATTGTTGGCTGTCATCGGCCGCGTCATCTATTCGGCGCCTTTTTTGGTTTTCGGGCTCAACCACCTTACCAACGCCCCGGCCATGGGCGCCATGGTGCCGGCCTTCATCCCCGGCGGCATCCTTTGGATTTATTTCACCGGGGCGGCCATGGTGCTGGCGGCCCTGGCCATCATCACCGGCCTGCAGGCCCGCAACGCCTGCTTCGGTTTGGCCCTGATGCTGGCGCTCTTCATCGCCCTCATCCACCTGCCGGGCATGGCCGATCCCCAAACGCACATGATGTCCCTGGTCAACGTGCTCAAGGACACGGGGCTTTTGGGCGGGGCCTTGGTGGTGGCCTCCACCTTCCCGCCGAAGAAGGCCAAAAAATAAAACAAGGCCCCGCCCGGGCCGGCGCTGATTTTGTTTTTGAATCAAAGGGGATTTGGTTATGCTAAACGCCATGAGCCAGCCCCTTTTAAATCAGCCCAAGACGCCGGCCTTCCTCATCAACCCCCACCCCAAGCATTTTTTCCGCCAAGCGATCGCCAAGCTCCCCATGAACGGCATCCCCACTATTTGTGAGGAAGCCCAATGCCCCAATCGGGGGGAATGCCTGCCCCGGCACGGGACGATTTCCATCATGGTCATGGGCTCCATCTGCACCCGGGGTTGCCCCTTTTGCGCCGTGACCACGGGCAAACCCCTGCCCCTGGACCCGGGGGAACCCCAAAAGGTCGTGGAGATCGCCAAGGCGCTCAACCTGCGTTACCTGGTCATGACCTCCCCCAACCGGGACGAGCTGCCCGACGGGGGCGCGGCCCAATGGACCCGGATCGTGGCGGCGCTCCGGGCCTTTGACCCCAAGCTTAAAATCGAAATTTTGGTGCCGGACTTCCAGGGCAAGGAAGCCTCTTACGAAGTCCTCCTCCAAAACCCGCCGGACGTTTTGGCCCATGACCTGCAAACCGTGCCCCGGCTTTACGGGCCCATCCGGCCGGGCGCCGTTTACGAGAGATCCCTGGGGCTTTTCCGTTGGTTCAAGGGCCGCCAAGGCGAGAAGCGCCTGATGCTCAAGGCCGGCCTGATGCTGGGATTCGGCGAGAGCGAATCCGAGGTGGGGCAAGTCCTCGCCGACGCGGCGGCCGCCGGCGTGGAATTCTTCACCTTGGGCCAATACCTGAAACCCCCCGGTTCCACGCTGGAGGTGGTCGAGTGGGTGCCGCTGGATCGCTACGAGCGCTTCACCCAAATGGGCCGGGACCTTGGCATCACCGTGCAGGCTTCCCCCCTAACCCGCTCGAGCTATTTGGCCGACCGCCTGGCGTCGGGCGGCGTCTAAGCCCATGGCGCCCGGAAAAAAAGGACCCATTTTCCGCCCGGGTTGGACCCTTCCGCTTTTGATCCCCGTCCTGCTCCTGGGTTTTTGGCAAACCGCCTGCGACCGGAGCTGGTTCGAGTCTTCCTACCTGCCTTCGCCCCGGGCCATCGCCGGGTCTTTTTCCTCCATGCTCCTGTCGGGGGAACTTTGGGGTCACTTGAAGGTCAGTCTCACGAGGGTCCTGCGGGGTTTCGCCTTGGGCGCCGGCGCGGGAACCTTGCTCGGGTTTTCCATGGGGCTTTTCCCCAGGCTGGAGAAGGCCCTCTCGCTTCTGACCGGCCTGCTTCGGCCCATTCCCACCATCGCCTGGGTTCCGGCCCTTATCCTTTGGATGGGGATCGGGGAATCCTCCAAGGTCACGGTCATCGCGGTGGGAAGTTTCTGGCCGGTGCTTTTAAGCGCGCTCCAGGGCGTGCGCAGCGTCCACCCCCATTACCTGGAGGTGGCCCGGGTCCTCAAGAAAAACCGCTGGACCTTGCTCACCCGCGTCATCCTGCCCTCGGCCTTGCCGTCGCTTTTCACCGGCTATCGGGTGGGCATGGGCATCGCCTGGGCCAGCGTGGTGGGGGCCGAGCTCATCGCCGCTTCTTCCGGCATCGGGTACCTCATCATGTACGCGCGGGAAGTGTCCCAGCCCGACGTCATGTTGGTGGGCGTGGCGGCCATCGGCTTGACGGGGCTTTTCATCGATTGGCTGCTCCTTCGCGCGGAGCGGAAACTTTTGGCATGGCACCGGGGGCTCCCGTGAGCGCCGCGGGCCTCAGGTTAAAAGGGGTCTTTAAGACCTATGACACCGCCGGCGGGCCCTTAAAGGCGCTGGCCCCGGTGGATTTAAAAATCGCGCCGGGGGAGTTCGTGACCCTGGTGGGGGAAAGCGGTTGCGGCAAATCCACTTTGCTCAGGCTTTTGGCCGGGCTCGAGAAGCCCACCGGCGGGGAGATGGAGTTGGACGGCAAGATCCTGTCGGGGACGGACCTTTCCCGGGGCATGGTGTTCCAAGAGCCCAGGCTTTTCCCTTGGATGACCACCGAGCAAAACGTGGCTTTCGGTTGCGCCTCGGGAACGGCGGCTGAAGAAGCGGCCCAAACCGTGCGCCGCCATTTGGAGCTGGTGGGGCTATCGGGGTTCGAGAAAGCCTATCCCTACCAGCTTTCGGGCGGCATGCAACAGCGAGCGGCCATCGCCCGGGCCTTGGTCGCCCGGCCCCGGGTGTTGCTCCTGGATGAGCCTTTCGGGGCCCTGGACGCCCTGACGAGGGTGCGCATGCAGCAGGAAATTTTGCGCATTTGGCGAGCGGAAAAAATGACGATGCTCTTGGTGACCCACGACATCGACGAGGCCTTGTCCCTGGGGGACCGAGTGCTGGTGATGGGCCCGCGGCCCGGCGCGATCAGGCAAACCCTGCCCGTCAAACTGTCCCGGCCCCGGGACCGCAACGGCGCGGCTTTCGCCAAACTGCGCCAAAAAATACAAGCCGAGTTTTTTTAACGGCTTGCAATCGCCCCCCAAGGCTTTTAGGGTGGGGGAGCGAATTTAAACAGGAGCCCCGATGAGACTTTCCCCCGCTTTTTTCCTCGCCGGCCTGTTGGCCGCGTCCCTCGCCCAGGCCCAATCCCCCTCGGGGGGCATGCCGGCCGCCGCCCCGGTGACGGTGCGCATCGGCTACCAGCCCACTTCCAGCGCGATCCTGCTGGGCAAGGACAAGGGTTTTTACGAGAAGGCCTTCGCGCCCTTGAACGCCGTGGTGGAATATGACCTTTTCCTCTCGGGGCCGCTCATCATTGAGGCCACCGCGGGGAAACGATTGGACCTGATGTGCGTGGGCAACCTGCCCCCGCTCATCGGTTATTCCAACGGGGTGGACGTGAAAGTGATCGCCAAGGCCGCCTTCAACCCGGCCACCAACGCGGTCTTGGTGAAACCCCAGTCCCCCATCGAGTCGGTGGCCGACCTGAAGGGCAAAAGGGTGGCGGTGCAGGTGGGGTCCAGCGTGCATTACTTCCTGGAACAGGTCCTGAAGGGCAGCGGCCTGGGCCTCAAGGACGTGGAGTTGGTTAATTTGCCCGGACCCGACCAAGGCCCGGCGCTTCAAAGCGGCAGTGTGGACGCCATCGTGCTTTGGATGCCCTACCGCACCCAATTGGAACAGGCGGGGAAGGCCCGGGTCTTGGTGGACTCATCCAACGTGCCGGGCAACCTGAGCCTTTACATGACGCGGGGCGCCTTCGGGCAAGCCCATCCCCAATTGGTGGAGGCTTTTTTGGCCGCCACCAAGAAATCCAACGATTATTTGCGCAGGCACCCCCGGGAAGCCTTGAGGCTCTTGGCCGCCAGCAGCCAGTTCCCTGAAAAAGTCATGGCCGAAAGCCTCAAGGGATTCGATTGGTCCATGACCTTGGGCGAGGGAGACATTCGGGCCATGGATGATATCAAGGGGTTCTTGCTCAAAAACGGGATCCTGCGGCATGATTTCAAAACCGCCGATCTCTTTGACCGGCATTACCTGGCCGAGACGAAATTCCCATGAAGCCGCTTTTCCCCTCCGAGTCCCTGCATTACGCCAAGCTGACCTTGGGCCCCCAATCGCCCGAACTGACGGGCGAGGCCGCCCATTTGGCGGGGTGGGCCTTAAAGAACCTGGAAGGCCGTTTCCCGGGTTTGAAGGTGGTCCGATCCCTGGTGGGGGCGCGGGAAGTGCGCCTACTGCTTGATTTCAACCGATTGGACGAGGACTTGCTCAGGGTTTTGCAGTCTTACAAATCCGAGGTGCGCAACCTGCTCAAGAAAAAGGGTTTTTCCGGTGAACATCTTTGGCAGTGGAACTACGAGGAATGTTGGGTCGCCACCCCCGAGGATCTGGCCCGGGTCGAGCCATTTTTGGCAATTTAAGGGAGGGTCCGGATTTATTTGTTTGAGGGATGGATGAGATTCGGATTTATTTTTAAGGAGGATGAGATGAAAAAGATTTTCTTAGGTTTGGTGATGACCCTGGTTTTGGGCGCGGTATCGTCGGCTTTCGCGGCCTCTTACGAAGTAGTTTGCGCCAAGTGTTACGTGACCAAGGGCGAGCACGGCGCGAGCCATATGGCCTGCGGCGCCAAGTGCGTGGCGGGGGGCGGGGAATTGGCCCTCTTGAAGGGGACCAAGCTTTACGTGCCGGTGGATGACGGGTTCAACTCCTTGCGGGACCAATTCAAGGATAAGGTCGGCCAGACGGTGCAATTGGACGGCAAGGTGGAAAACAAGGGCGGGGTGAATTACCTGGTGGTGGCTCCCGCCAAGTAAGCCGGACTTTGATTCAAAGCCCCGGGCCGGAAGGCCCGGGGCTTTTTTTATTTCAGGGAAGGTCCGGGTTAAACAATCTCGTCCGAATGGAGGAGGGTGACGCCCGCCTTGCGCATGGTCTTAAAGGCCTTTTCGTCGTCGCCGGGCTTGGCGTTAACCGCGGCCACCGCGTCCTCGACCACGAAGGTCTCAAAACCGTTCTTCTCCGAGTCCAGCGCCGTGGCCTTCACGCAATAGTCGGTGGCCAGCCCCGCCAAGTAAAGCTCCTCGACCCCGGCCTTGCGCAAGTAGGCGGCCAGCTCGTCGTTGGTGGCCTCGAAGGCCGAGTAACCGTCGTCCCGGTTATGGGTGCCCTTGAGGAAGGTTTTCTTGATCCTTTTTAGGTTCAAGTCCGGGTGGAACTCGGCGCCCGGGGTGCCGGCGACGCAATGGGGCGGCCATTTCCCAAAATGGACGCTTTCCTTAGGGTGCCAATCCTTGGAAGCCAGCACCAGGGGGAAGGCGTCCATGATGCGGTTGATGACCGGCACGACCTGATCCCCACCGGGCACGGCCAAGGCGCCGCCCGGGCAAAAGTCCTTTTGGACGTCCACGATCAAGAGGGCCTTCATGGTTTCGGTTCCTGGTATTTCTGGATCAATTGCGCCCTCATCTCCATGAGTTTCTGGCTCATGCCCACCTTATAGATGTGCGGATTCTCGAAGCGCTTGCGCTCGGGGGAGAGCTTCGCGAGCCTTTGCTTGGCATAGGCGGCGGCTTCCGCCACGCCCAGTGAAACCAGGCGCCGGCCGTCCTCCATCACTTTAAAAAGGATCGACTCGGGAAAACAGTGGGCCACCCGGCTTTTTTGCTCGGGGAAATGGGGGTGATGGATGTATTCGGCGCTTTTTTCGTCCTCCAGGAGCACCCCGTCGGCGTAAAAAAAACCCTCGGGGTCGGTGTAGCGCACGATCTTCTTCACGCCCGGAAGCGACGTCTTGGTCACATTCTCGGAAATCTTGAGCCGGGGTTCCCCTTCCAACCAATTGAGCTTATAGACCCCGTCCAGCGAGGGGTTTTGTTGGCCCGTGACCAGGTTGGTGCCCACGCCAAAGGCGTTGATGGGCGCGCCCTGGTCCAAGAGGCTCTTGATGATGAACTCGTCCAATTGGTTCGACACGACGATCTTCACGTAATGCAGCGAAGCCTGGTCGAGCAGGACCCGGGCCCTTTTGCTGAGGTAGGCCAAGTCGCCCGAGTCCAGCCGGATCGCCGAGAGCCGGTGGCCCTGGAGCTCCATTTCCTTGGCCACTTGGATGGCGTGGGGCACGCCGCTCTTGAGGGTGTTGTAGGTGTCCACGAGCAAGGTGCAGCGCTCGGGATAAATCTGGGCGTATTTGCGGAAGGCCGTCAGCTCGTCGGGGAAACTTTGGATCCAGGAATGGGCTTGGGTGCCCGCGGGCGTCAGGCCATAGAGGAACGAGGCGTGGACGTTGGAGGTGGACTCGACCCCGCCGATGGCGGCGGCCCGGCTGGCGGCCAGTCCCGCCAACCCTTGGGAGCGGCGCAGGCCGAACTCGACCACCCGGCGGCTTTGGGCGGCCTGCACCATGCGGGCGGCCTTGGTGGCGATCAGGGATTGGAAATTGAGCTGGTTGAGGAGCAGGGTCTCGAGGAGCTGGCACTCAAGCAAGGTGCCTTCAACCCGCAGCACGGGCTCTAGCGGGAAAATGACCTCACCTTCCCGGACGGAGAAAATTTTGCCCTTGAACCGGAAGTCCTTCAGGAAGCCCAGGAAGCTTTCCTGGAAGCCCAGGGAAGCCAAGTAATCCAGGTCGTCCTTCTCGAAGCGGAGGGCTTCCAGGGACCCCAGCAGGTCGTCGAGCCCGGCGAAAATCACGTAGCCGTTCTTGAAGGGGGTTTCCCGGAAAAAATAGTCGAAACAGGCGGCTTTGTGGGCTTGGCCCGTCAGCCCATAGGCCTGGGCCATGGTGAGTTCATAGAGATCGGTGTAAAGGCCGACGTGTTTTTGAAGGAAGGCGCTCATGGGCGGCATTATAGCAGGCCCTTGGGCGGGGGACGGAAGCCCTAGTCCTCGAGGTCGATCACGTTGGAGTGGGGTTGGCTGTCTTTGGTCTTGTTTTGCAACATGGGCTTGATGACCAGCTCTTTGGGGCTGTAGAGCTGTTTGACCCGGGTGAGTTCGGCCTTTTGGTCGGCCGTCAGGTAGTCGCAGTCATGGGCGTGATCAAAAATGAGGCAGTGGCCCTCGATGACCCGGCGCCAAAATTCCAGGCCGTTGTCCAACTTCACGGTGAGCCCGGGGCTGTTGCGCAGTTGGTCCTCCTCGGCGGGGGAAAGGCCCTCGTGGTAGACCAAGTAGTAGTCGCGGTGGAACTTGAACTTGATTTTGCGAAGCGGGTCCACGAAGAAAACGCCGGCGTCCGACACCATGAATTGGGTGAAGAGGCCGTTCTTGCCCTGCTTGCGGAAGGCCAGGTAGCGGCCCGGGTCCACGTTGATCCCGGCGAAACCCAGGTTCTTGTATTCGTCGTAGACGGCCTTGCTCATTTGGCCCAGGGCGTCCACTTGGTCGGATCGTAATGGTTCCAGGGGCATCCATACCTTCAGGTCGGGGTTGGTGTGGTAAAAGCGAAAAATGATTCTTGAAAATATTAGCATATTTTTTTGGAAGGAAAAGGTTATCCCGGCCTTGGGGAAAAGAGGGACGGCGGAAAAACATTTAGTGCGAGTTTATATCGTTAAACCGGAAAAAAGATTTTTCGGCTACCAGTCCAAGTGCTGGGGCAGGAAGGTGGTCAGGAAGGGGATGTAGGTGATGGCCAAGACCATGGCGTGAAGGATCAAGTACATCGGCAACACGGCCCAATAAACCTCGGTCATGGGTTTTTTGAAACGATAGGACGACAGGAACAAGTTGAGCCCCAGGGGCGGCGCCAAGAAGCCCAGCTCCATATTGAGGAGGAACACGATCCCCATATGCACCGGGTCCACGTTAAAGGCTTGGGCCATGGGCATGAGCAGGGGCACCACCACCACGATGGCCGCGAAAATCTCCAAGAGGCTCCCCACCAAAATCAGCATCAGGTTCACCATCAAGAGGAAGAGCCACTGGGAATGCACCGTGCCCTGGACCCAGGCGGCCAATTGGTCGGGGATCTGCGCGTCCACCATGTCGTTGGTGAAGCCCAGCGATACGCCCAAGATGAGCAACACGCCGCCCACCAGGATCCCGCACTCGGTGACCACCTTGGGGATTTGCTTGAAGGACAAGTCTTTGTAAATGAAGACTTCCACCACGAAAGCGTAAAGGGCGGTCAGGGCCGCGGACTCCACCAGCGTCACCTTCACGATGAAAAGGAAAAGGAAAACCACCAGGGGCAAGGCCAATTCCCACTTGGCTTCCCAGACCGAGGCGAGGGCGTTCTCCCAATGAAAAACGTGTTTGGCGGCTTGCGCCTTGGATCCCTTGCTCACGCCCCACCAAGCCGTGATGACCATGAGGATGAGGCCGGGCAGGAGCCCGCCCAAGAAAAGCTTGTCGATGGGCGTGTGGGACACGACGCCGTAAAGGATGACGGGCAGGCTGGGCGGGAAAAGCATGCCCAAAGATCCCGCGGAGGTGAGGAGCCCCAGGGCTTCCCTGGGTTTGTATTTTTCGGCCAGCAGGATCGGCATCAGAAGCCCGCCCAGCGCCAAAATGGTCACGCCCGACCCCCCCGTGAAGCAGGTGAAAAAGGCGCAAACCAATGCGGTCACGATGGCGGGCCCGCCCTTAAGCCAACCGAAGAGGGCTTGGAACACCCTCAAAAGCCGGTGGGAGGCGCCGCCTTCGGCCAAAAAATAACCCGTGAGGGTGAAGAGCGGGATGGTGGGAATGGTGGGCGACACCACCATGCGGTAGGTCTCCGCGGGGATGGAGTTGATGGGCGTGTCGGAGTTCCAAAGGAAAATCAGGGCCGCGCCGCCCAAGGCCACGAAGACCGGCGCGCCCAACACCACCGCCACGATGAGCGCCGCGAAACAGAAATAAATAAAACCTTGCGGGGGATGGGCCAGGGCCGGCCCCAGGCAGGCCAGGAGCGCCGCGGCCCCCAAAGCGATTAAGCGAATGGAAGGTTGGGGCGACACGCGCCACAGGAGCCTGGCCAAGATCGCGGTGAAGCCCAAGGGAAGCAGGGCCAGGAAAGCCCACTTGGGGATGCCGCAGGCGATGATGGACCCCACGCTCTTTTCCAGAAGCGTGTAGTCGAGGCTGGCCTTGGCCAAGTAAAGGGTCAGGGCGGCGCCCAGCGAGCAGGTGAAAACGCGCGCGGCGGTCTTGAAGCGGTCCGGGATGAGGCTGGCGGTGGTGGAAAGCGACAAGAGCTTGCCTTCCCGGGCCGCGATGGCGCCGCCCACCATCATGACGGCCAGCGTGCTATGGGCCACCAAGTTCAGGGAACCGGGCACCGGGTTGGCGGGGAAGAAGTCCATCACTTGGTGCAGCTTGCGGCCCAGGATGTCGATCAGGGGAAGCAAAAGCATGACCGCGAAGAAAAAAGTCAGCAGCAGATTTTCGGGCAAGTGCCAGGGCGCGGGCGCGGCGGCGGGCGGCTCAAACTCGTGGGCCGCGGCCACCGAGGGGCGCCGGGAAGGCAGGAGGTTTTTTTTCTTTCGCGGCTTCAAGGTCATTGAGCGGAGGCTTTGGCCCTGGCGCGGTACTGGTCGCGGTACTTGACCGCCAAGCCCATCATGTCCGCGGGCACCACGGTGCCCGAGATCTGCGGGTAGACGCTCTTGAAGAGCGCTTCCCACTGGGCATATTGGTCGTCGGTGACCTCGTTGACCACCAGGCCCTTTTGCTTCATGGCGTCGATGGCGGCTTGGTTGTCGGTGCGGATCTCATCCTTGAAGCGCTTGCCCGCCTCGGCGGCGGCCTTGAGCACCGCGGGACGGGAAGCGGCGGGAATGGCGTTCCAGGCCTTGGTGGTGATGATGGTGGCGCCCACCAAGGGGGCCCACTTGAGGTCGGTCATCTGGGGGGCCAGGG
>DATKNU010000233.1:0-31687 GCA_035541195.1 bacterium | reverse complement strand
AGCGCTGAAAAGGCCGACCGGGGGTTTTCCCTAAATTGCATCAGCAGCGAGACGCCGAACATGGCCACCAAATACATCCAGGACATATGGAACTGCATGACCCAGAAGATTCCAAACCCCATCAGGGCGTTGGCTAGGGCGGGTTTGATCAGGTTCATTTTGAAGCCCGGAAGGGTCTCCAAGAAACCCAGGTAGAACAACACGGATCCGAAGAGGCACCAGGAGGGGTTGATGATGCTGGTGGACTCGTGCAGGTTCCAAGGCAAGACCACTAGGGATCCGAAAATGAACCAGGGCGACAGCTCGGGCACTTTTTTCGAGCAATACCAGGTAAAGAGGGCGATGGCGAAGAGCGAGATCAGGTTCAATAAAATGTAAGGCGCTTCCGGGATGGGCCAGACCCGCAGGGGCAGGCTGATCAAGAGGCCTTCCAGGGCTCCCGGGATTTGGGTGCTATAGGAGGTTTCGCTTCCATTCACGTCGGGCCCGTAATAGGGCCAGGTATTCGTGGTATAGCATTTGAGGCCGATCAGGTAGGTCTGTCTCTCGTCATCCGACCAAAAGGGCATGGCCAAGCCGAACCCAAGCCTAAAAAGGTAGGCCGCCAGCAGGGCCAGCATGATTTTTTGGTTTCGGGAAAGGGTCATGATTCCAGCCTTCATGAAAAATAAGGAAAGCGACAAGCCGCGACCGGGGGAACGCCGAAAGTTTAACAGGTCGCCTTCCAAGTCTGAAGGGGGAATTTGGGCCCTTGGGCGGCGGGTTCCCGGTGCTATAGTAGGCCTGTCTTTTTTTCCGGACGCCCAAGGAGCCGGAGTTGACGGTCTTCCTTTTTTCTGAAATTGACCATCCCGCCCTTTTTGAAGAAAGGGCAACCCCCGAGACCGAGAACCTGCTCGCGGCCCAGTATTTCCTGTTGGAGGAAATATTCCACGCCGCCGGGGCCGTCTGGCTTAAGCGCACGCCCCGGGGGGTCCTGGCGGCTTATGAGCAGGGAAACCCCGTGGGCGCGGCCCTGGAGGCGCTCATCCGGTTCCAAGGCCGTCCTTGGGGAAGCTGGGGCCGGGTGCCCTTGAAGATCGCGATGCACGCCGGAGTCGCCGAGCCCTGGGACCAAGATTACCTGGGGCCGGACGTCCAGCATACCTTGAAGGTCCTGGACGCGGCGTGGGGCGGCCAAATCCTCTTGACCCCCGAGCTTTTGGAGTCGGCGACGCTCCCCCCCCAAGCTTCCACGAAAGACCTGGGGTCCCACTTGCTCAAGGACCTGGCCCGGCCCAAGCCGCTTTTCCTGCTGCGCCACCCTTCCCTGGAGGCGCGCGAATTTCCGCCGCCCAAATCCATGGCCGCCTACGCGAACAATTTCAGCTACCAGTCCACGCCTTTTTTCGGCCGCGAGGAGGAGGCCCGGCGGATTGAGGAACTGCTTTTAAGCGATGGAACCCGGCTGGTGACTTTGGCGGGGCCGGGCGGCTTCGGCAAGACCCGCTTGGCGATCCAAACCGCCGCCAACCTGGTGGACCGGTTCCCCCAAGGGGCTTTCCTGATCCCCCTGGCGCCCTTGAGCTCGGACCGTTTCATCGTGGAAAAGATCGCCAGCGTGCTGCAATACACCTTCAACGGCGTGGAAGACCCCAAACAACAACTGTTCGGGTTCTTGAAGGAAAAGAGCCTGCTTTTGGTCATGGACAATTTCGAGCATATCCTGGAAGGCGCCCAATTGGTCGGGGAGATCCTCGCCGCCGCTCCCTCGGTGAAGGTGTTGGTGACCACCCGGGAGAGGCTCAAACTGCCCCACGAGAAGGTGTTGGAAATCCGGGGCCTGCGCTACCCTTCGGGCGCGGACGGGCATTGGCGCGCCTACAGCGCGGTCCAGCTTTTCCTCAAGAGCGTGCGCAAGCAGGATCCCCAATTCAAGCTCAAGCCGGGGGACGAGGAGGCGGTGACCCGCGTCTGCCAAATCCTGGAGGGGATGCCGCTGGGCATCGAATTGGCTTCCACCTGGATCAAGACCCTGCCGCTGTCCGAGATCGCGGAGAAAATCCAAAGCAACCGCGAGACCGTGGCCCTGGTCATGCCCCACCTACCCAGCCGCCACCAGAGCCTGCGGGCGGTGTTCGAGTATTCCTGGGTGCTGCTGAGCGAGGAGCAAAAACAAGTCCTCCGGACCGCCTCGGTTTTCCGGGGGGGCTTTTCCCTGGACGCGGCCCTGCACATCGCGGGGGCCGGTCCGGCCGCCTTGAAGCAATTGGAGGACAAGTTCCTGGTGCGCCACCGGCCCCACGAGCGCTTCGAGCTGCACGAACTGCTCAAGTATTATGCCAAGGAAAAACTCTTCGACAGCCCGAGGGAAAAGGAAAAAGTCCAGGCCGACCACTGCGCTTATTTCGCCAAACTGCTGCGGCGCAAGGAAAAAAAACTCCAAGGCCCCTCCCAGCGCCGGTTGCTTCAGGAACTGGTGGAGGAGATGGACAACATCCGGGAAAGCTGGGCCTTCGCCCTGGACCGGGGCCTGGAGAGGCGTTTGGCCGATCTTTTGGACGGTTTCTTCTACGTGCTTTACACCAAGACTTGGCTTTTCGAAGGCCGGGAAATTTTCAGCCGCTCGGCCGAGTCCCTGCGCCAGAGGCTGCCCTCGAGGGGCCATTCGAAGCCCTTCTTGGTTTTGCTGGGAAAAGTTTTGTCCCGTTGGGCCTCCTTCGAGCATCAATTGGGGGACCTGCCCAAGGCTCGTTCGCTCTATGAGGAGAGCCTGAAAATCCTCAAGCGTTCCGGATACGCCAAGGCCTTGGGATTCGTCTACAGCGGCCAGGGCTTGGAAGTGGAGGCTTTGGGCGGTTACCAAGCGGCCCGGCCCTACTATCAAAAGGCCCTGGCCATCTACCGCCGCCAGAAGGACAAGGCGGGCCAAGCCTGGGCCCAGAACAATTTAGGGCACCTGGCGCGGCGATTGGGCGACCATAGCCAAGCCCTCAAATACTGCCGGGAAGCCCTGCGGTACTACGAGGCCGTCGAGGATCCCATGGGCCTGGGATGGTCCAACAACCTCATCGGGGACATCCTGCACGAATTGGGTCGCTATGAGGAAGCCCGCCATCATTACCAGCGGGGACTCTCGGTTTACGTGGAAAGCGGCGACCGCCGGGGGGTGGCTTGGTCCTTCACCAACCTGGGCCGGGTCATCGAGGCCACCGGCGATTTCAACGGCGCCAAGCAGATGTTCCGCGAGGGCATGGCGCTGGACAAAGAATTCGGGGACCGGCGGGCCTTGGCTTGGGTCTGTCTTTTGATAGGCCAGGTGGATTGGGCCCTGGGCGATTACGAGGAAGCCCGCCGTTATTACGAGGACGGCGAGAAATTGTACCGGGAAAGCGGCGATCCCCGGGGCGAAGCCTGGAGCCTGGACCTGCAGGGGAACTTGGCGGTGGCCCTGAGGGAATTCGAGCGCGCGGATCTTTTTTACGAGAAGAGCCGGGCCCTTTTGGCCCGGGAAGGCGCCAACGCGCTCAACCAGGGCTGGCACGGTTACCACAAGGGCACGGTGGATTTTTTCCAGGGCCGCTACGCCCAGGCGCAGGCCTGGTTCCTGAAGGGCCTGGGATTTTTCAAGAAGGTCCAGGACCCCTTGGGCCAAGTCACCAGCCTCACCCACCTGGGGGAAGTGTCCCTGGAACTTCGCAAGTGGGGCCGGGCCGAACAATATTTCGGCGAGGCCCTGCGCATGGCGCTGCCGATCCGACTCCTGCCCCACGTGGTGGATCTATTGGTGGCGCTGGCCCAATTGCTCAAGGCCCAGGGCGACGAACGAAGCGCCCTCGTGTTCCTGGTGGCGGCCCTCAACCATCCCACCTGCCGGCGCCAAACCAAGGACCGCATCGTGCAGTTCGCCACCCGCCTGGAAGCGCGATTCACCACCGACGAGGTGCAGGACGCGGTTCAACAAGCCAAGACGACCCGGGTGGAGGACTTGGCCGGGGCTTGGCTGACGGGCCTTTCCCGCGGGTCCCGGACCAAATCCCAAAGGAAAAAACGGCGCTGATTTCGGCCGTGGTCCTAAGCCTGGCTCCTACC
Organism: bacterium; assembly: GCA_035541195.1. Lineage (GTDB taxonomy): Bacteria > Oederibacteriota > Muellerivitia > Muellerivitales > Muellerivitaceae > Muellerivita. The sequence continues at coordinate 27,616 of DATKNU010000233.1, read as the reverse complement.
AATTAAGCGGCTTGCCGTCGTGGTAGACGAATTGCCCGCTTTGGGCGAGGGTCAGGCCCTTGGCGGTTTTCACGATGGGCGTGGCCGCTTCCAAAGGGGCGAGGGGCGCGCCGGGCCCGCCCATGTCGGTCTTGACCCAACCCGGATCCAGCACCACGGACGTTATATTGAACCGCTTCAAATCGAAGGCCATGGTGCGGCTGAGCATATTGAGGGCGGTTTTGGAAACGCCGTAAGCGTAAAAGCCGCCCTCGCTTTTGCCGGCCAGGGAAGCCAGTCCCGAGGTGAAATGGATGACCCGGGGGTTGGGGGATTTTTTCAACAGCGGGAGAAAAGCCCGGGTGGTCACCAGGGGTCCCAGGACATTCACCTCGTAAGCTTCCCGGCATTTGGCCAGGTCCACTTCTTCCAAGAGCGCGTTGGCGGGACCGGGCGAGACGCCGGCCACGTTCATCAAGACGTCCACCCGGTCGACGAGCTTCGCGGTCTCAAGGGCGGCTTCTTTCACTTGAGATTCCTTCACGGCGTCATAAGCCACCAGCGAAAGTTTGCCGCCATATTGGGATTTTAATTTTTGGAGTTCCCCGGATTTTTGGGGATCCCGCACCCCCGCCACCACTTGATCGCCCTCGCTCAAAGCCACTTGGGTGACGGCCAAACCCAACCCACGGTTCGCGCCGGTCACAAAAAAAGTCAGGGACATGATTGCCTCGCTGTTTGTGTTTTTAAATCGTCCTGCGGAGTTTAGGCGGGAGGCGCGAAAATGACAACCGATCCGGGCGGCGCCCGGCGTTTTAAACGTGAAACCGGGTCCGGGGCGAAAGAAGGACCCGAAAAGGAGGAAAAGCGGCGAAAGCCGGGGTAAAATTCCACCGGTCTTCCTTTTATTCCTTCGGTTTTAAAATCCTCCGCCCTGGGGAGGATTTTTTCTTTTGGGGAGCTTCGGCTTGAAACCTTCGCCGCTCAAAATATCCATCTTGGCCTTCTTGTGGGTCGCCGGAAGCTTTGCGGCCGCCGGCGCCCAGACCCCCCAGGTCAACGGCACCCTTGGCAATTTCCCCTTCCCCCAAAACCGCGACAACCCTTATGGCATCCACGCCTCGGTCTACAACAACCAAGACGTCCTGGACGCTTACAACAAATGGTACTCGGATTGCGTGACGGCGGGCGACGTGGCGAATTCCCTGCGGGTGAAGAGGCCCAATGACTCGGGGCTGAACCTCAACTCCACGGTGTCCGAGGGCATCGGCTATGGCTTGGTCATCGCCGTCTACATGAACGACGAGAACCTGTTCGATAAGATCTGGAAATACGAGCAAGGCCACCTGGACGGCAACAAGCTGATGAATTGGTACATCGACGCCAGCGGGGCCACCGACGGTTCGGGCGGCGCCACCGACGCCGACGAGGATATGGCTTGGGCGTTGCTGATGGCGTCCCGCCAATGGGGCGGCAGTGGTTCCTTAAGCGGCACCTACCTCAATTTCGCGGTCAGCCAGATGAACAACATCTACGCCACTGAGCTCAATACGGGCATTCCGGACGGCGGCGACAGCTTCAACCCAATCAACCCCTCCTATTTCGCCCCGGCCTATTACCGCGAATTCGCCTCGGCCACGGGCCAAACGGGGTGGTTGGGCGTCGCCTCCAACTGCTACGCGGTTTTGAACAACAACCTTTCCCAGGGTTACGGCAACGCCGCCAACGGCTTGGACTCGGCCTGGTGCAACAGCGCGGGGGTTTCCACGCCCACCAACGCGGCCCCCTACGACTATCAATATGACGCCTGCCGCACGCCCTTCCGCATGGCGGAGGATTACCTATGGTTCGGCACCGCGGCTTCCCAGGCCTACGCCACCTTGACCAGTAATTTTTTCTCGGGTGTGGGCGCGGTTTCCATCGTGGACGGTTATTACCTCAACGGCACCCCCCACCCCCACCTGCCCACGTTGACGGTTTCCCAAAATCCAGGCACCCAGTCCGCGGCCTTCGTGGGACCCGCGGGGGTGGGGGGCATGGTTTCCCATAACTACCAGGCCTTCGTGGACCAAGACTATTTGGATTTGGTCGGGTCCAAGTTGCTCGTGGGCGGGACTTATTACGACGAGTCCTGGACGGTCATGTCGCTGCTCATGATGAGCGGCAACTTCCTCGACTATAACCTCTACACCACGCCCACCCCCACGCCGACGCTGACGGCCTACTCGCCGCTCACCATCCGCTTGAACGCGGGGGGACCCCAGGTGGTGGACGGCGCGGGCGCCACATGGTACGCGGACCAGCAGTTCGGCGGCGCCAACACTTGGGGCTACGACTCGACCCAAAAGGGAAGCACCTCCACTTATACCTCGGCCATCACGGGCGCGGCGGCGGGGCAGGCGCCCCTTTACCAAGACGAGCGCTGGGGCAACCCGCTCTACCGCTTTACGGTGCCCAACGGTTATTACGTGGTGACCTTGAAGTTCGCCGAGAATTACGACGCCGACTCCCATAACGGGGGGAGGGTTTTCAGCGTGGCGGCCGAAGGCCAGCCGGTCATCACGAACCTGGACGTGTACCAGGCCGCGGGCGGCGAGCATAAGGCCTATGACGTGGCGGTAACCGTGGTGGTGAGCGACGGGGAATTGGACCTGGACTTCAGCTCGTCGGTGGATTCTTCCGAGGTGGACGCCATCCAGGTGCTTCGGGTCGCCACGCCCCCCACGCCCACGGTGACCAACACCAAGACCATCACGCCCACCAATACGCCAACCTTGGGAACCACCACCCCCACCTTGTCCCCCACCCGGACGCCGACTTTGACTTTATCCCCGACGGGGACGCCCACGGGTACGGTCACCCCGACGGCGTCGCCTTCAGTGACTTGGACCCGCACCCCCACCCCGACCGCGACGGCGTCCCCGACGCTCTTGCCCACGGGGACGGCCACCCCGACGTTGACTTTGTCGCCCACCCGCACGCCGACTTCGTCCCCGACGGCGACCTCGACGGGAATGCCCACGCTCACGCAGAGCCCCACCCCGTCCCCCACGGGGACAACGACCTTGACCGTGACGGCCACGGTTTCAAAAACCCAGACGCCAACCCCGACCGTCACCCCTTCGCCGACAAGGACGGCCACGGCGGTTCCCTCGGCGACCCTGACCTTGTCCGCCACGCCGACGGCCACCCGCAGCGCGACGCCAAGTCCCACTCCCTCCCAAACGCCGACCCTGACCGTGACGGGAACGCCGACTTTGACTTGGACGACAACCCCCGCGCCGACGCTGACCCCGCTTTTTACCGCCACCCCAACCCCCTCCCCGACGGGGACGCCCACGGCCACCTTATCCCCGACCCCCGGAAATTCAGGCGGCGGTGTTCCTTTCCCGATTATTTATCCCAACCCGGTGACGGGCGGTGGGCCGGTAAGCCTGCGTTTGCCCGATTGGCCCGGAACCTTCACGGTGAAAGTGGAGGTCGTTACGACGGCTTTTCGTCTCGTGAACAGTTATAAGGTTCCCAATGAGGCGGGCGGCGAGGATGTCGGCTTGCCGGTGACGGACAAAAATGGGCAGCCCCTGGCCAATGGGATTTATTATGTGGCGGTCACGGGCCCCCAGGGGCGCCAACTGGCCAAGCTGTTGGTATTGCGCTGATCCAGGATGGACGTCCCGGCCCAAAGGTTGCCCCGGCTTCGGGTCCGGGCGCAGGCAGGCTTTTCCCCTTATTTGACCGCTTCTAAAACTTCACGGAATAAAACCGACCCAAGCTGGGACTAATTTGAGTCTTCGTTTTTTTATTAAAAAAACGATTTCAGGCCCATCGTCCAAAAATTGGCGATACACTTTGGGACGCCACCCAATCTAAAAAACCTTGTTTGAAGACAGGCATGCGACTTAAAACCAGATCCTTCCTATTAGTCATGATCGCGGCCCTCCTGGGCCCGACGGCCCCGGCGCTCTTGGCCCAAGCCTATAACTGGAGCAACGTGGTCATCATGGGCGGGGGATTTGTCACGGGCGTGGACTATAGCCCCGTGTCCCAGGGGCTTCTCTACGCCCGAACCGACGTCGGCGGCTTCTATCGCTGGGACAACACCAATAACCGTTGGATCCCCCTGACCGACATGTATGGTCCCAGCCAAGGAAATAATTTTGGCGGGGAAAGCATTGCCCCCGATCCGGTGAACCCAAACGTGGTCTACGCGGCGGCGGGCATGAGCCCTTCCAGTCCCGGTTCCATCCTCAGTTCCATCGATCAAGGCAACACTTGGACCGCCAATGCCATCCCGGTTTCCATGGGCGGGAACAATGACGGCCGCGAAGCGGGCGAACGCCTGGCGGTGGACCCCAACTTGACCTCCAAGCTTTATTTCGGTTCCCGTTGGCAAGGGCTTTGGGTGAGCGCCAACTCGGCTTCCTCTTGGTCGCAAGTCACGGCCTTCCCGGCCTCGGGCGACAGCGGCTACGGGATCGGTTGGGTTGTTTTTGACCCCCACGGCGCTTCGGGTTCGGCCTCGGCCACGGTTTATGTGGGGGTCTTGGCGATGAGCTCGGGCAACAGCAATGTCTACCGCTCCACCAACGGGGGAACCAGTTGGACTTTGGTTCCGGGCGGTCCTTCCAATATGGTCACGCCCCACGCCAGCTTGGGCACCGACGGCAACCTTTGGGTCGTCTATGACAACGGCGGCTATGGTCCCGGCTCGGTCACCTTCGGCCAGATCTGGAAATTGAACACCGGGACATTGGCTTGGACCAACGTGACCCCCTCCATCGGCCCGGGGAGCGGCAGCGGCGGCTACGGCGGGGTCTGCGTGGACCACCAGAACGCCAACCACGCGGTGGTCACGACCCTGGATTGGTGGGGAGGCAATGACCAAGTCTTCGCCACCACCAACGGGGGCGCCAACTGGACCGTCATCGCCCACTCCAACACCGGGTGGGACGCCGCGCCCTTCGCCAACTACAACGTCAACGGGGCCCAATATACCTATGGATGCGGAACCAACGCGGGCAACTCGGGATGGTACGGCGACATTAAAATCGACCCCTTCAATTCGGCGAACGCCCTGTATGAGACGGGGGGCGGGGTTTGGACAAGTTCCAACATCACCGCCGCGACCCAGCCCGCGGGCGTCACCTGGACCTTCAACGACGACAACCTGGAGGAGACGGTGTGCCTATACCTGAACGCCTCGGCGTCGGGCGGCGTGCTTTTTTCCTGCTTGGGCGACGTGGCCGGCATGCGCCACACGAACCTGACCCAATCGCCGGCGTCGGGGGGCTACTGCAATCCTTCCTTCACCAACACCAACATGTTGGATTTCGCCGAAAAAAACACCAATGACGTGGTCCGGGTGGGGAACAGCGGGACCCCCACTTCGGACATCGCCTATTCCACCAACAACGGGCAAACCTGGACGCCCTGGGGCAGCGCGCCGCCCGGCTATGGGACCGCCAACCAGATGGGCTCGGTGGCGGTCGCCGCCGATGGGTCCCGGGTGGTGGTGTCACCCTATAGCGGTTACGGGTCGCCGGCCTACGCCTCTTCCTTAGGCGGCGCCTGGACCAGTTGTTCGGGCCTGCCCAGCGGCGCCTGTGTGATCTCCGATAGGTCCAATGCCTCCACCTTTTACGCCACCTATCCCGCACAGTGGGTTTATGGCGGAACCGTGACGGTTTATATGAGCGCCAATGGAGGGGCCAGCTTTTCCCAAGTGAACACCATCCCGGTGAATTACAACGCCAATGGGAGCGGGCAATTTGTCATGGCCCGCTCCGTTTTCGGGATGCCGGGGGAATTTTGGGTCTCCACCGACAACAACCTCTACCGGTTCACCAACGGGGGCGCCGCCGTCACGAATTTCGCCAACATCACCGCGCCGTTTGGAGTGGGATTCGGCAAGGCCGCCACCGGCCAAACCCACCCGGCTGTTTACCTTTCCGGAACGGTCAATGGAACCTACGGAATTTATCGCTGCGACGACGGGGTGGGGACGACTTGGACCCGCATCAACGATGACAACCACCAATATAGCGGGGCCGGATGGGTGGAAGGGGACGAGTCGATTTACGGCCGCTGTTACATCGGCTGTGGGGCCCGCGGCATCCTTTACGGCGACACCAGCGCGGTGACGCCGACGCCCACCCCCACCCGCACCTTGACGGCCACGCCAACCCGCACGCCCACCGTGACGTCGTCCCCCACGCCGACCTTGACTCCCACTTTGACGATAACCCGCACACCGACCTTGACGGCGACTCTGACCTTGACCGTTACCCCGACCCTCACGAAAACAGGCACCGTGAGTCCGACGACCACCCCAACGACGACTTTGACGCCGACGGTCACTTTGTCCCCGACGATCACGCCTCAAAATACCCTGACGCCCACATGGACGCCCACCCGCACCTTGACGGGGACGATGACGCCGACCCCTTCCTTTACTTTGACGGGCACGATGACCGCGACCCTTTCCGTCACGGGAACGCCCACCCAGACCCTCACGCCCGTCCCAGGCGCCACCGACACTTGGACCCCGACCCCGACGGGAACGGCTTCCGTCACCCGCACGCCCAGCCCCACTCCCGCCGCCACGACGACCGCCACCCCCACTTGGAGCCGCACGACGACTGGGACTCCGTCGCCCACGCCCACTTTTTCGCCAACGGCCACTTTGACGCAAACGCCCCCGCCCGGCGCCACGAACACGTCGACGCCTTCTCCGACTCGGACGGCCACTTCAACGATGACGCCCCTGCCGACGAAAACCGCCACGCCCACGGCCACTTGGACCCTGACGGTGAGCTGGACGCCGACCCCGACTTCCACCCCGACGCCTACGCCCTTGCCGACGGATACGCCGGTTCCCTTGCCGACGGCGGCCTTGAGCCTCTTCGCCGCGCCGGGCACGGTTTCGCCCGGTGATTTACTCACCTACACGGTCCAGTTGACGGTTTCAAACGCGCCTTATTCGGGGGCGCCCTTGGTCTTGACCTTGCCCCCGGAAGTCGCCTTCAGTGGATACACCACGGGCCCCAACGGTTCCTTGAGCGGGAACCAAGTGAGCTGGAATTTGGGGACGGTGGCGCCGGGGACCTACAACTTCGGGGTGGAAACCACGGTGTCGGGCGCGGCCAGCGGCGTGCTGACGGGACAGGCGGCCTTGGGCGGCCTATCGTCCAACACGGCGGGCGTCACGGTGGCGCCCTTCACGGCCACGCCGACCGCCGAGCCCCTGGGGCATCCGGTGATTTATCCCAACCCCGTCTCGGGCCCGGGCCCGGTGGCGATCCGATTGCCGAATTTCCCGGGAACGGCGGACGTGAAAGTAGCGGTCTTCACCACGGCCTTTAGGCGCGTGAATCATTTCACCGCGCATGAACAAGCCGGGGGAAGCGACCTAGTGCTGCCCTTAAGCCAAGAGGGCGGCGCGCCCCTCGCCAACGGGCTCTATTACGTGAGGGTCACCACGCCGGCCGGGACCTCGATCGAGAAATTGCTGATCCTTCGCTAGAGTTTTATTCCCCAAAAGCCAAAAAAATTTTTAGTTTTTCACACGTTAAAGCCGGGACATTGTGCGATCGACTGACCTCAAAGTGACAATCCTTTGAGCTTAAAGTACCAATCATTGGTAAACTTTTCCCCAGTCGCAACCACATCGGCTGAACCCGAGAAGGTTTTTATGTCTTTTTTTGCCCAATCCCGAAAATCGTTTTTTGTCCTTCAGTCCTTTTGGCTGACCTTTCTGTTCCTGTCGGTTTACATCCAGGTCCAGGCCGCCCCGCCGCAACTAAAAGTCCAAGGCAATCAACTCGTCACCGCCAGCGGCGGTTGTACGGTTCGATTGACGGGTGTCAATGTCGATTCCACCGAGTGGGACGCCGCCGGCGAGGCTCCCACGGGGGGAAGCTTCATGACCCAGGTGCAGGAAGCCGTTGGTTATTGGAACGTCAACTTGATCCGAGTGGCCATTGACCAAGACTGGTGGGACGGTTTCGCCCAAAGCTCCCGCGGCGCCACCAGCCAGGCCAATTACCAGGCGCTGATTGATTCGGTGGTGTCTTATTGCAGCGCGAACAATGTTTACGTGGACTTTGACCTGCATTGGTCGGGCACCGGCGCGACGGGGACGGCCATCAACCAATATCCCATGCCGGATGACAACAGCGTGACCTTTTGGACCGACGTGGCCAACCACTATAAAAACAACCCGGCGGTGTTGTTTGACCTTTTCAACGAACCCTTCACCAACGATTGGAATGTCTGGCTCAACGGCGGGACGGTGGCCGCCGGAAGCGCCGGAAGCTATAGTTGGTTGTCCTTTCATACCCCGGGGTTCCAAAGCCTTTTGAACACCGTGCGGGCCCAGGGGGCCAACAACGTCTGCATCGTCGGGGGACAGCAATACTCTTATTACTATGTGGGCATGAGCCCGGTGGTGGACACGGCCAGCGGCAATGGGGTGGTCTACTCGGCGCACATCTACAACAACAAGGGCACGAACAACGCCACCGGTTGGCAAAGCAACATCGATCCCGCGCTCGCTTACGGCCCCGTCTTGGTCGAGGAATTCGGCAACTCGAACGCCCAGACCGACAATGGGGCCTTTGTGAACACCTTGTTGCCCTGGATCAACGGGACCAACGACAAGAATTATGTTTACAGCGCCATGGCTTGGGATTTGGACAAGTCGGCGGGCCCGTCCTTGATTACGACCTGGGCCTCAACGCCCTCGGCGCCGGTTTCCACTGGAAGCACGGGGTGGGTCTTGTCGACGTTCGAGGGCCAACAGGTATATGCCTGGTTGCAGGGCATCACCCGCCCCGCTTGCCCCAGCGGGCCGACTTTGACGCCGTCCCCCACGGGAACGCCGACCAAAACCCCGACCCCCACCTTAACCCCGACCCGCACCGCCACGCCCGCGGCGACCGCCACTTTTTCGCCCACCCGCACCGCCACGGCGACTTTCTCCCCGACGGTCACCTGGACCCGGACCTCCACCGCCTCGCCGACGATGACCCGATCGCTGACGCCGACCCCCACCTATACCTTTTCCCCGACCTCGACCGCCTCGCCCACCCGGACCTTGACTCCCACGTTGACACCGACCGCCACTTCCACGCTTACCCATACACCCGCGCCGACCAACACCGGCACGGTGACTTCCACCCCCACCCTCACCACGACGGTTTTCCCCTCGTCGACGGTGACCGCCACCGGCACGGCCACGAACAGCCCCACCAAGACTTTTACCCGGACTTCCACCCCGACCGGGACCCCCTTTTCAACCGCCACAGGAACGGCCACGCGCACCTTGACGGTCACTCCAACTTCCAGCCCCACGGCGACTTCTTCGCCGACCGTCACCACGACCGTTTTTCCCTCGTCCACACCCACCCGCACGGGCGTGCCGACTTCCACCTCAACGGCGACGGCGACCTTGACTTTGTCCCCCACGATTACTTTGACGCTGACGGCTATCCCCTCGGCCACCGCCACCTTGACGGCGACGGGCACGCCGACCCCGACCCAAACGCCGGTGGCCACAAAGACAGCCACGCCTTCCGCTACGCCCACCCCCCCACCGACGGTGGGATTGCAGTTGTCCTCTTCGGTGCCCTCCATCTCCCTGGGTCAAAGTTATGATTACACCTTGCAAATCTCGGTTGCGGGCAGCACGGCCCAAAACGGCGCCTTGACGCTGAACCTGCCCCCGGGGTTGGTGGTGACGGGATTCGACCAAGGCCCTTCGGGGACCGTCAGCCCCAATCAAGTCACCTGGAACTTGGGCGACCTTTCCCCGGGAACGACCCAATTGCAATTGACGGTGCAAGTGGGCCTGGGGGCCACGGGGCCGCTCGACAGCCAAGCGGTCTTGAGCTACAGCGGCGCAACCGTCTCCTCCAACAGCAACTCCGTGAGCTTGGCGGCCTTGACGGCCACTCCGACCCCGCAGGCCACGGCCACCCCCACGCCTTCCGCGAGGGGGACGCCGGTCCTATTCCCCAATCCGGTGTCGGGCGGGAGTTCGGTGGGCATCCAGTTGCCCAGTTATCCGGGGACGGGCGAGGTCAAAATCCAGGTCTTTACCACGGCTTTTCGCATGGTCAATTGGATGAGCGAGCCAAAGGCCGGGGGCAGCGTGGTCACCCTGCCCTTGAGCGACCATTGGAGCCGGCCCTTGGCCGATGGGATTTATTACGTCCAAGTCCAAAGTCCCGCGGGCACAGCCATCTTGAAATTATTGATCCTACGCTAATCGGAAGGCCCCTCAGCGCCCCTGCGCTTTCCCGGGCGCTCCAGGCCCCCGGATGGTACAATCCCCAAAATCCGGGAAGGCGGTTGGGGTGAAAACCATATCCATCCAAGGGTTGTGCTTGGGCCTGGCCCTCCTCGGGTCGCAGCCGGTTTTTTCCGCCGCCGCGGTTTCGATGTACCACAACGACTCCTCCCGCTCGGGCTGGTACTCGGGCGAGACGCTTCTATCCCCTTCGAACGTCTCGGCCTCCAGTTTCGGAAAAGTTTTTAGGGACGATGTGGACGGCCAAATCTACGGCCAGCCCCTTTATATCCCCGGTTTGACCCTTTCAGAGGGGGCCCACGAGGGGGAAACCCACAACGCCGTGATCGTGGTCACCCAGCATGACAGCGTTTATGCCTTCGACGCCGACAGCGAGGCGGTCACCTTGTGGCATACCAACTTCCTGACCGGCGGCGTCACCACGGTCACCAGCCCCAACAGCACTTATTTCACCTGCCAGGATATTTCCCCTGAGACGGGCATCACGGACACCCCGGTTTTGGACTTGGACACCCTGACCCTTTACTTGGTGGCCGACGTGCGGCCTGTGGGTCTGGCCTCCTCGGATCCCACGGTCTACCACTGCCTACACGCCTTGGACGCCACCAGCGGCGAGGACGAACCGGGAAGCCCGGTGACGGTGTCGGCCTCGATGCCGGGCGTGGGGGACGGCGGAAGCACGGTGAATTTCAGCGGCGTGACCCAAATCAGCCAATTCGAGCGTTCGGGGCTCTTTCTTTTGGGCGGCAAGGTTTACACTTCCTGGACTTCCCATTGCGACATCGTGGGCACGGGCGCCGATCCCCAACACCATGGGTGGATGATGGCCTTCGACAAGAATACCCTGGCCCCCGCGGGGGTCTTTTGCACCACGCCCAACGGCATCCGGGGTTCCATTTGGAACAGCGGCGCGGCCCCCGCGGTCGACGAGGCCACCAGCATGATTTTTTGTTCCACCGCCGACGGCAGTTTTGACGGGCCCGTGAGCCAGGATTGGGGCGACAGCGTGCTGAAATTGGATCCAAGCCCCTCGGGGGGCCCTACCGTGGTGGATTATTTCACGCCCCAAAACCAAGCCTTCCTCTTCAACACCGACTATGACCTGGGTTCGGGTTCGGTCATGCTCCTGCCCGACGGCGTGGGAAGCGCGGCCGCGCCCCATTTGTTGGTGACCGCGGGCAAGGCGGGCCTGATTTTTTTGATCAACCGGGACAACCTAGGCCAATACCATCCCGGGCCCAGCCCCACGCCGGGCCAGACCCCCACGCCCGGCACCAACCAAGTGGTGGAATCCTTCGCCCCGGCCACCGTGGCCAGCCCCTATGAATACCCAATCTTTTCCTATTACGGCACCAGCGCCAACAAAGGGATGATTTACGTTAATTTCCAGGGGGAGCCCATCCGATCCTTCGCCGTTTCCAACGGCACCATCAATCCGACCCCCTCGGCCCAAAGCACGGAGGTTTTCAGCAACCGGGGCGGCGGCAGTGCGGTGTCCTCCAACGGGACCAGCCATGGCATCCTTTGGGCGCTGCAAGAAGGCAGCGGGACCTTGGACGAGGTTTTGCGCGCTTATGACGCCGCGAACCTCGGCCAGGAACTTTACAGCAGCGACCAAAGGGTGGTGGATAGCCCGGGCCCGGGGGTGAAGTTTTCCGTGCCCCTGGTAGCCAACGGGCGGGTTTACGTGGGGGCCAAAACCCGGTTGATGGTTTACGGCCTTCTCCCGCCAACCGCCACGCCCACCGTCACCCTGACCCCTACGGTCACCTCGACGCCCACGGTGACGCCGACGCCGACTTGGACCTTGTCCCCCACTCCTTCGCCCACGCCCACCGCCACCCGCACCCCGGTGCCGGCCTTGAGCCTTGAGGATGTCATCGCCCAGCCCAATTGCCTTTTGGGCCAGGGCGGGCTGGTGACTTTCAAAACGAGGAACCCGGGGGACAGCCTGAAGGTGGCTGTTTACACCCTGGCGGGGGAATTGGTCAAAAACTTAAGCGGGGCGCCCGCCTCGGGTGAGTGCCTTTGGGACAGCGGAGGGCTCGCCAGCGGGATTTACCTGGCCCAGGTGGAGTATGGCCCGCCGGGCGGGGAAACGCGCCACAAGACCTTGAAGCTCTTGATCTTGCGTTAGGAAAGGGCCCTCGAACGGGCGAGCTTGTGGGCCTTTCCCGGGGGCGCTATAGTGGGGCCATGAAGAACGTGACCATCCAAGATATCGCCGAGCGCGCCGGGGTGACCAAGGCCACCGTCTCCATGGTGATCAACCAAGACCACCGCATCACGGAAAAGACCCGTGACAAGGTCCTGAAGGTCATCAAGGAGATGCATTATTACCCCAACCCCTCGGCGCGCAAGCTGGCCCGGGGAAAAAGCGACGTCATCGCCTTCGTGTCCGCCCGCTTCGCGGCGCCCTTCATCGCCACCGTCATGGACGCTTTCGAGCAACGGGCCTTCCAAATGGGCCGCTACGTGCACGGCATCCATCCCTATTCGACCCAACACCAAACCGAAGTGAAGGAAGAGTTGCTCCAGCAGATCCTCTACGGGCGCACGGCCGACGCGGTGGTGTTGGTGACCATCCGGCCGAGCGAAAAAATCGTGGCCGAGTACGCCGAACGCAAAATCCCCCTGGTGCTTTTGGAGAACACCCTTCCGGGCAGCCACAGCATCCGGGTGGACAACGTTCGGGGCGGGTTCCTGGCCACCGAGTACCTGCTGCGGCAAGGGCGCAAGCGCATCGGCCTCATCAACGGGATCACCCAACCGCCCCCGGGCGTGGACCTCGTGCCTTCCGCGATGGAGAGGCTCCAGGGTTATCGCGAGGCCCTGGAAACCCATGGCATCAAGTTCGACGAAAGCCGGGTGGTGTCCTACGGGGATTATTTGTTCGAACAGGGCCGATTGGGCCTTCGGGTGCTTTTGGAAAAGGACCCCCGCTTGGACGCGGTTTTTTGCGCGGCGGGCGACATCGTGGCCATGGGGGTCTTGGCCGAGGCCCAGGCGCGGGGATTGAAGGTGCCCGAGGACCTAGCCCTGGTGGGCTATGACGACATGTTGGCGTCCAGCCTGCTCAAGCCCGCCTTGACCACCGTGCGCCAGCCGATCCTGCAGATGGGCGTGAGCGCCTTCGAGACCGCCATTGAGGCCATTGACGGCAAGTTAAAAGAGGATAAGAACATCATTATCCAGCCCGAACTCATCATTCGGGAATCCGCTTGAAATCAAATTTTTAACGAAAAACCAAGCCTTTCGGACGGGCCCCAAGAATCCCTTAAATTTAATAACATTTTTCGCCTCAACCCTGGCGCAAATGAAAGCCTGCGGTATACTTGCAAAGTTCGCGCTTTACAAAGCCGGGGGTGTGTCGATAGTCTGTTGCGCTCATCACCTTTTTAGACACGGATAAAATCGTTTGAAGACTTTTAAATCCAAATTCAACTTGGCCGCTTTTTTGGCCTTCGTCCTCATCGCCTCCCTGGGCCAGGCCCAAAACGTCAATTCGGGCGCCGGCAGCTATACCTTCCCTCATAACACGACCTATGCCCATGGTTACATGGCCACGGGACTTCCCAGCACCACCGCCAGCAACGGGGTTTCCACCACTTACCGGGATTGGTATTCCCACGCGGTCATCAGTTCGGGCGTCACCCGCAGCGGGTTCCCGACTTGCTCCAGCTGCTTGCGCGTCTACCGCAACACCAACGGCAACGACACGGTGTCGGAGGGCATCGGCTACGGCATGCTCATCGCGGTCATGATGGACGACAAGACCCTCTTCGACGGCCTCTATAAATACGCTTACCAGTGGATGCCCGACTCCAGCAACAACATGGTGATGGACTGGCAGCTGAACTCCAGCGGCAACATCATCGGGGCCAACGGCGCTACCGACGCCGACGAGGACATGGCCATGGCCTTCCTCATCGCCAGCAAGATTTGGCCTTCGGCCCCCGCGGTGGCCTTGACCAACAGCCAGCAGACTTCCGTGAGCCGCACCTACGCCCAGACTTACGAGGACATGGTCACCGCCATCTGGACCCAGGAAACCAAGGGCGGTTCGGTGGTCAACTCGGGCGACGCCTTCGCCACCCCCTATTACACCAGCTACATGACCCCGGCCTGGTACAACTGCTGGGCTTCCAGCGACACTTTCGGCCGCGCTTGGGGCAACGTGACCAATTGGGCCTACAACACCTACTTCACCGGGCTCTACAACAATTCCAACGACAAGCAAGGTTTCTTCCCGGACACGGCCACCGCCGGCTTTACCAACAACGTTTCCACCATGGGGTATGACGCCTCCCGCTACCCGATGCGCATCGGACTTGACTATCTTTGGAACGGCTCGGCGGGCGCGGTGAGTTTCGCCGGCACCTTCGCCACCAATGTGATGAACGCGGTCAATGGCGGCGCCGGCTTCAACGGCGAAGTCGGCGATACTTGGTCGGTTCCCGGCGGTTCGCCCGGCGGGTCTTTCTGCGATTCGCTCCAGATCGGTCCCTTGGCCGTGGCCGCCATGATCACCAACCAGGCCAACGCCACTTCCGCCTATAACCAGCTGATCGCCCGTTACGGCTCGCCGGGTTGCAACGGGGGCGCGGAAAATTTCCAGTATTTCCAAGACACCCTCTGCATGCTTTGCGAGCTCATCACCACGGGGAACTTCCCCAACATCGTTTGCGGCACGCCGCCCTGCGGCAGCCTGACCTGCACGCCCACGCCTTCGCCCACGCCCCTGCCTTGCTACATGGTCTCGGACGACGTGGACGGCACCGAGGAAAACCACACCAACGGTTTCTGGTTCTCTTATGAATACGCCAGTGTGAGCAACACCCCCATCACCACGCCGGTCTTGGTGGGCGTTTCCAACACCAATTACATCCTGCAGGCCAACGGCCCCAACAGCATGCCTTACGCCGACGCCGTCACGGGTTATTGCGCCATCAACGGCGGCAGCACGGTGGTTTATTACGCCGGCAAGCTCCAGCCCGAGACCGTTTACGCCGGTTACGCCCTGGGGACCGAACTGAAGCCCGGCTACCAAAACCTGAACTCCATGACGAACATCAGCTTCTGGGTGCAGGCCACCAAGGCGCCCGTGACCTTGCAGATTTCCTTCTATAACCCGGCGATCGACGTGCCCGCCGGCGGCAACGCCAACCAGTACAAGAACACCGCGCCCATCATCGTCAATACCGCCAATACCTGGCAGTATGTGTCCATTGCCTCGGGCATCGCCAATATCGCTCCCAGCAGTTACGCCCCCGCCACCGGGGTTTCGGGTGGCACGACGCAGTCCTTCACCTATTCCATGGCCATGAGCCAGGTGACGAGCCTTCAATGGCAAGAAGTCGCTCCCGCGGCCGGGACGACCTATGGTTTCTCCGTGGGCCAGGTTTGCATCGCCGGCACCGGCTGGGTGACGCCCACGCCGCTTCCGACCTCCACGCCCGTCGTGACCATTTTGCCCACCGATACGCCGACGCTTACCCCGACTAAAACCCTCACGCCCACCATCACGCCGACGCTCACCAAGACCATTACGCCGACCTTGACCCAGACGCAAACCCCAACTCAGACCACCACCAAAACCGTGACGCCCACCCAGACCCAGACACCCACCCAGACTTTGGCTCTAACGGCTACGCCCACAGGCACGCCCACCCAGACGCTCACCGTGACCGCCACCAAGACCCAGACGCCGGCCTTCACGCCGACGGCCTCGGGCACTCCCACGAACACCAAGACACCCACGCTGACGGCCACCGTGACCCTAACCCCCACGGTTTCATCGACGCCGACGACCACTTTCACGCCCACCCTGACCCTGACGCCGCCGCCCACCAATACGCCCACGCCCACGTCCACGGTGACCTTGACGCCGACGGTTTCGGATACGCCGACGATCACGCTCACGCCGCAATTTTCCTTCACGCCGACCTTCACCTTCACGGTGACCAACACCTTCACGCCCACGGCGACCTTGACGGCGACCAACACCCCCACCACGACCTTCACGCCGGCCTTCACCAGCACGGTCACCTCGACCTTGACCAAGACCTTGACGCCTTCGGCCACGCCGACCGTCACGGCCACCTTGACCACTACGCCCACGCCCCTGATCACCTTCACCCCGACGCCCACCCTGACCCTGACCCAGACGCCCGTGCCCACCAATACCTTGACGCCCACCGTGACCCCGACGCCGGTCCCGGGGGTGAGCTTCGGATCGCCCCAGTTCTCCGGATCCTTGGAGCCGGGAACTTCCATCACCTATTCCCAGCCAGTGACGATTACCACCAGCACGGCCACCAACGTGTCCTATGGGGCCAGCCTGCCCACGGGCTTGAATTTCACGGGCTTCACCTCCACCGCGGGCGGCAGCGCCAGCGGCGCCACCTTGACCTGGCCCTCCTTGGGCCCGGGGATCTACAACATCGACTTTACGGCCAACATTGACCCGACGGCCACCGGTTATCTGGCCACCACCAGCAGCTTCAGCTTCACCGGCGGCGGACCCCTGGTCCAGTCCTCCGGAATCACGGTGGTGGTGCTGACGCCCACGCCGACACAGACCCCGATCGTCTCCGTGCCGGTCACCGACCCCATCCCCTATCCCAATCCCTCCACGGGTAATGGGCCGGTTTCCGTCAGCGTTTCCTTCGGCCAGCCCACGGGCCCGGTGCACCTGCAGATCTTCACCACGGCTTTCCGCATGGTTCAGGACATCAATGAGGGCCCGGTGAACGCCGGGGCCCAGAGCTTCTCCTTGAACTTGGTGGACAAGGACAGCATCCCCTTGGCCAACGGCCTTTACTATGTGGTCATCAGCACCCCCAACGGCCGTTCCATCGGGAAAATATTAGTCCTGCGTTGATGGAAGATAGAGGTTTTTCCCAAACCCAAAGCCTTCGGGCTTTGGGTTTTTTTATTGCCGCCCCCTTTTTTAAAACTCAAGCCTTGGTTTTGCGCGGCCTTTGAGGCAAAGTAATCCTTCGGCGATGAAAACCCCCAACCCTAAGGAGACGAGGATGAACTGGAAGAAGCCCTTGACCGTGACCTTGACGAGCTTGTTGCTCTTGGGGGCGGGCTGCGGTAAAAAGAGCCCGGCGTCCCAATTGCCCCCCCCCACCGGCGTTTTGGGCAAGGGCGTCATCTCGGGCAAGGTGACCTTCAAGGGCGCGGTGCCCCAGGCGGCGAAGATTTCAATGGACGCCGATCCCGCCTGCCAAGCCCAGCATCCCAACCCCGTTTATGACGAAAGCCTGGTGGTGGGACCCCAAGGCGGCCTGGCCAATGTGCTGGTTTACGTGAAGGAGGGGGCCGCGGTTTACGCGCCGCCTTCGACGGCGGTCACGCTCAACCAGACCGCCTGCCTTTATCAGCCCCATGTCTTCGGGGTGCAAGTCAACCAACCCCTGGAGATCTTCAACCAAGACCCCACCCTGCACAATGTGCACGCCGTGGCCGTGACCAACGACGGGTTTAACGTCGGGGAGAACCAAAACGACAAGACCGAGCAGGTTTTCACCCAGCCCGAAATGCCCGTGAAGTTCAAGTGCGACGTCCACAGCTGGATGAATTGCTACGGCGGGGTCTTCACCCATCCCTTCTTCCGGGTGACCGGCAAGGACGGGGCTTATCAGATCACGGGCCTGCCCGCGGGGGACTACACCCTGGTGGCCTGGCAGGAAAAATACGGTTTTTCCGCGCCCCAGAAGGTTTCGCTCAAGGACGGCGGGTCGGCTTCGCTGAACTTCAGCTTCGGCGCGCCTTGAGGCTTCCATGAAACCCACCGCCCCCGCCTTGTTCCATCCCCGGCTCCACCGTTTCGCCCTGGTGGTGATGGGCGCGACCTTCCTGCTGCTGCTGGCCGGGGCCCTGGTCACCAGCACGGGCTCGAGCCTGTCCGTCCCCGATTGGCCCCTGTCCTACGGTACCCTTTTCCCCCGCATGACCGGCGGGGTGATTTTCGAGCATGGGCACCGTTTGGTGGCGGGAACCGTCTCCATCCTGACGCTGATCCTGGTGGTGGCCGTGCAACGCACCGAGTCCCGCCGCTGGGTGAAGGTCTTGGCTTGGTCGGCGATGGGGGCGATTTTGCTCCAAGCCCTTTTGGGCGGTTTGACCGTCTTGTTCCATTTGCCCACGCCCGTCTCGGTCTGCCACGCGGGATTGGCCCAAATCTTTTTTTGCCTGGTCACGACCTTGGCGGTGGTGACATCCCCCTCTTGGATTCAGGAAAGCCCGGGCCGCCTGGCGGCCTTGGACCCCTCCTTGCCCCGTTTCGCCGCCGTCACCGTGGCGGCCATTTATGTCCAGGTCCTCCTGGGCGCCCTCACCCGCCACAGCGGGGCGGGCTTGGCCATGCCGGACTTTCCCCCGGCCTTCCTGCCGGCTGAATGGTCGCCCCTGGTCCTCATCCATTTTTGCCACCGGGTGGGCGCCTTGGTGGTGACGCTGTTGGTTTCGCTGCTCCTGTACCGGGTCACGCGCGCGGGGGCCGGGGAGACGGCGCTCACGGGGCCGGCGCTGACCGCCGGGCTGTTGCTTTGGCTCCAGCTTTTTTTGGGCGTCATGATCATCGTCACGGCCAAGGCCGTGGTGCCCACCTCGGTGCATGTCATCACGGGGGCCGCGCTTTTGGCCTCCACCTGGGCCACCACCCTCAAGTGTTTCCAGCTTTTCAAGCCCGCCCCTTCGGGAGCGGGTTCGTGAAAAAAAGCTGGGGCAACGATTTTCTCATCCTGATCAAACTTCGCTTGAACCTTTTGGCGCTTCTGACCACTTTGGCGGGCTTTTACCTGGGAAGCTCGGGCCCCTTGGAAAATTCCCTGATGCTCTTCACGCTTTTGGGCGCCACCTGCGTGGCGGCGGGAAGCGGGGTCTTGAACCAATGGCTGGAAGTGGAACAGGATTCTAAAATGACCCGCACCCGGCATCGGCCCCTGCCCGCGGGGCGCATGGGTTCCTGGCAGGCGCTCTTTTGGGGCTTGGGGCTCTCGGCGCTGGGGGAGGCCCTGCTCTTTTGGCGGGTCAATGAGCTGACCGGTTACTTGGGACTGGCGGCCTTGGTGAGTTATGTGGCGGTTTATACCCCGCTGAAAAAAGTCACCTCGCTTTGCACCTTGGTGGGCGCCGTGCCGGGGGCGCTGCCGCCCCTCATGGGATGGACCGCGGTGCGGGACCATATCGGCTTGGAAGGGGGAGTGCTTTTCGCCATTTTATTCCTCTGGCAGATGCCCCACTTCCTGGCCATCGGTTGGATGTACCGGGACGATTATGAGAAGGCCGGGTTCCCGATGTTGTCCGTGTTGGACAAAGAAGGCCGCACCACGGGCTGGATGGCCGCCGCCTACAGCGCGGCGCTGCTCCCCGTCGCCCTTTTGCCCGCGCTTTTCCACATGGCGGGCTTGGTTTATTTTTGGACCGCCCTTGTGTTAAGTTTGGCTTTTCTGGGCGCCAGCGTGCGGTTGGCCCTCGTCCAGAGCCTTTCCACGGCCCGGTGGCTTTTTTTGTCCTCCTTGGTTTATTTGACGGTCCTGTTCATCGTCATGGTGGCGGATCGAACCTAAGATTTTGGGAAGCGGGATCATGTCCGCGCTGCTTGAAGTTGAAAACTTAAGCTACCGCTACGGCGACCGGCAGGCCTTGAAGGGTCTTTCCTTCTCGGTGGCGCGGGGCGAGATTTTCGGCTTTTTGGGCCCCAACGGCGGGGGCAAGACCACCACTTTTAAAATCCTTTCCACCCTTTTTTCCACCGAGCCGGGCCAAGTTCGGCTTTTCGGCCTGGACCTTTCCCGGGACCGCCTGAGGATCCGGGAAAAAATGGGCGTGGTCTTCCAATGGCCCGCCCTCGACAAAAAATTGAAGGTGGAGGAGAACCTCTGGCACCAAGGCCACCTTTACGGCCTTCACGGCCGGGAACTGGAATCCCGCATCCGCCGCGACCTTTCGCGCTTGGGGCTTTTGGACCGGGCGAAAGATAAGGTGGGATCCCTTTCGGGGGGCTTGCAGCGCCGGGTCGAGTTGGCCAAGGCGCTTTTGAATAATCCGGAGCTTTTGGTGCTGGACGAGCCTTCCACGGGACTGGACCCTTCGGCCCGGAAGGAATTTTGGGCGCACTTAGAAACCTTGCGCCGGGAGGCCGGCATGACGGTGCTCGTCACCACCCATTTCCTCGAGGAAGCCGACCGCTGCGACCGCCTGCTGATCCTGAGCCGGGGGGAAAAAGTGGCCCTGGGATCCCCCGAGCAATTGAAGTCGGGCTTGGGCGCCGAGGTGATGCGCTTGAGGGTGAAGGATCCCGAAGGACTGGCCCCCTTGATCGAAAAAAAACTGGGGGTCGCCTTGGTCCGGGTCGAGGACCTGCTTTGCCTGGAATCCAAGGAGGCGCACCGCCTGGTGGCCCCCCTCATGGAAGCCTTTGAGGGCCAAGTCTTGTCCCTGACGCTGGGGTTGCCCACCTTGGAGGATGTTTTCATCCACCACACGGGACGCCGCTTCGAGGAAGGCGGGAGTCGATGACCTATTGGCTTTCGGTTTATACCTTGTGGAACCGGGAATTGGTCCGCTTTTACCGCCAGCCCAGCCGGGTGGTGGGGGCTTTGGGCACGGCCGTCCTCTTTTGGGGGGTCTTGGGCACGGGCATCGGCGGGAGCGCCACCCGGGTTTATTTCTTCCCCGGAACCTTGGTCATGAGCATGCTTTTCACCTGCATCTTTTCCAACGCCTCGGTCATCGAGGACCGCCAGGCGGGCTTCCTGCAATCCGTCTTGGTGGCGCCGGTTTCCCGGGGGGCCCTGGTCATGGGAAAAATCCTGGGCGGCGCCACCCTAGCCTTTTGCCAGGGCGCGGTCCTTCTCGCCTTGGGCTTTACCGTGGGGGCTTCCTTCACGCCGGGGGGACTGTTGGGGCTTTTGGTCTCGCTTTTCCTCACGGCTTTTGTCTTGACCGGCATGGGTTTTTGGCTGGCTTGGACCGTGGAATCCTCGCCCGGATTCCACACCTTGATGAACCTGATTCTTTTACCCCTCTGGATGGCCTCGGGCGCTGTTTTTTCGGCGCCGCCCTCTTCCTGGCTGGGCCTGCTCATGAAAGTAAACCCGCTGACTTACGGCGTGGCGGCCATCCGCCGGGGGCTTTTCCCCGGGATGGACGCGGCGTCCTTGCCGAGCCTGGGGCTTTGTTGGGCGGTCCTTTTGGCTTTGGGGCTGGGACTCTACGCCTTTTCGGCCTTCGCGGTGGAAAAAAGCAAAATCAAGTAAAGGAAATCACCTTGAGCGCGAAAAGCAAATTAACCTGGAAAGAAGGGGCCGCCTTGGCGGTGGCCGCGGTGGCCTTGGGATTATTGGGTTTTAAAATCATGAGCCTTTCCGCCAATCCCCCGGCGGTTCCCCTGGGACAGGCACCCGCCTTCAAATATGAGGACCAACAGGGGGTTTTCATCCAAAACGCCGACCTGAAGGGGAAGTTTTGGGTGGCGGATTTCATCTTTACCCGTTGCGCGGGCTCTTGCCCCATCCTCGGCGAGCAAATGAGGCGCCTGCAGAAGGAATGGAAGGGGAATCCCCGGTTGGCCCTGGTGAGTTTCACCGTGGACCCGGACCATGACACCGTCCCGGTATTGAAGGAATACGCCGGGGACTTGGGCGCCGACCCGAAGCAATGGTTTTTCCTCACCGGCGCCAAAAAAGACCTGCTCAAGACCGCCGAGGAGGGGTTCCGGCTGACGGCCATCGAGAACCCGGGGGCCGAGCCGGGGGCGCTTTTCATCCATTCCACCAAGCTGGTGTTGGTGGGGCCCGAAGGGACGATCTTGGGCTATTTCGACGGGACGGACAAAGACGAGTTCGGGAAGCTCAGAAGCCAGCTTCAATCCTTGTTGCGGTAAGGGGCGGTCATGGACTATTCAGTGTTTCCGGCGATTAACGCCGCTTTGAACGGCCTGAGCGGCCTTTTCCTCCTGGCGGGGCTGGGCTTCATCAAGCGGGGTCGCAAGGACCTGCACCGTTTTTGCATGGTGACGGCCTTCACCATCTCGGTGGTCTTCCTCATTTGCTACCTGACCTACCACTACCACGCCGGGGTGGTGCGTTTCGGCGACCATGGTTGGGTGAGCCTGGTTTATTTTTTTATCCTGACCACCCATACGATTTTGGCGGGCATCGTGCCGGTTTTGGCCGTCCTCACCCTGACGCGGGCGCTCAAAGGCCAGTTCGAGAAACATAAACGGATCGCCCGCTGGACCTATCCCATCTGGCTCTATGTGTCGGTGACCGGTGTGGTGGTCTATTGGATGCTTTTCCACCTTTATCCCAGGGCTTGATCGGCCGCGCCGGCCTCAAAGGAGGGGCGGGATTGGAAAACTTGCGGGAATCGGGCCTGATCCTTTTCGCGGCTGATGACGCCAAGCGCCGGGCCTTTTACCGGGAGGGCATCGGCCTGCCGGCGCGTTTTGAGAAGGAAAACCTCACTTGTTTCCAGTTCGGGTCTTCTTATCTTTAAGTGGAGCCCCTTTGGGGGGCGGATTTTAAAAGGAGCGGCTATGGCCAATCAAAATGAATCGCAAACCGAACAAATCGTCAAGCAAGCCAAGACCGTGGCGGTTTACGGCATGCAGGATGAGAAGAAAAGCGACCGGCCGGCCTTCCTCATTCCCCAGATGCTCCAAAAACGGGGGCTCAAGCTTTATCCCGTGAATCCCAAGATTACGGCTTCCTTGGGCGAAAAGGCCTTGGCGTCGCTTAAGGAATTGCCGCCGGGGGTGGACATTTTGGACGTGTTTCGCCGGCCCGAGGACATCCCCCAAGTGGCCGAGGAAGTGCTGGCCCTGCCCCCCGCCCAAAGGCCCAAGACGGTCTGGCTCCAAAGCGGCATCACCCATCCGGAAGCGGAGGCCCGGCTTGAGGCGGCGGGCCTGAAGGTCGTTTCGGACGCCTGCCTGGGTGTTTTCGCCGCCCGGCTGCGCCCTTTGGCTTAAGGGTTCAACTTGCATTCGACCCTCCCCGCCCTTACCGTAAGGGCGTGCGCCATCCCTTTTTCCCGAGTTTAAAACCCATGACTAAAATTCTCGCCTTCCTTTTTTTCTGGGCGGCGTCCATGCCCCTGGCGCTGGCCTCTTCTTTCCCGGCGCCGACCGGTTTCGTCAATGATTTCGCCAAGGTCATTCCCGCCTACCAAAGCCAGCAAATCCAGACCCTCTTGACGGAACTGGAGCAAAAGACCGGGGCCGAGGTGGCCGTGGTCACCCTGGATTCCCTGAACGGCGCGGACATCGAGTCCACCGCGACGGACCTTTTCCAACAATGGGGGATCGGCCAAAAGAAAAAAGACAACGGCGTATTGGTCTTGGCGGCCATCCAAGACCGCAAGATCCGCATTGAGGTGGGTTACGGCCTGGAGCCCATCCTGCCCGACGGCAAGGCGGGGTCCATCATCCGCCAATACATGGCGCCCCAATTTAAGGAAGGCGATTACGGCAGCGGTTTTTTGGTGGGGACGGTGGCCATCGCGCAAATCATCGCCCAGGACGCGGGCGTGACCCTGACCGGGCAGGCCATGGACGTCCCCCTCTCGACGGGCGATGACCCCTACCACCAAGTTTCCTTCTGGGCCTTCATCCTCATTTTCGTCGCCCTTTGGATCGTCCTTTCCTGGGCGGGCCGCCGTTCCCGGGGCCGGTGGGGCGGCGGCTATTGGGGCGGGCCTTGGATCGGCGGCGGTTTCGGCGGGGGCGGCGGCGGGGGGTTCGGGGGTTTCAGCGGCGGAGGATCGGGCGGTGGTGGCGCCAGCGGGGGCTGGTAATTTTTAAGGAGTCTTTCATGGCGAAATGGACGGCGGATCAATTTAAAGAAGAAATTCAAAAAGCCCTGGGCGAGGGGCTGGTAGGCTTGGCGCTTTACGGCTCCCACGCCGCGGGCGACCACCTGGAGGATATTTCGGGCGTCAACCTGATGATCTTGGCCCGACCTTTAAGCCTTGAACAACTTCAGGCTTTGGCGAAGCCATTCAACACCTGGATGAAACAAGGACATCCGGCGCCCTTGGTCCTCACTCCCGAGCGTTTGAAATCCTACGCGGAGGTTTTTCCCATCGAGATGGCCGATATCCGGGAAAACCATCAAATGCTCCTGGGGGCGGACCCTTTTGAAGGCTTCAGTTCCCAAGTCCCGTCTTTGCGGTGGGAATTGGAGCATGAACTTCAAGGGAAGCTCCTGCGCCTCAAGACCCGCTTCATGATGACCCAGGGGAAGGAAAAGCATCTAAGGCGGCTTTTAACCGAATCGCTTTCCACCTTCCTGGTGTTGCTCAAGAACGCCCTGAGGCTTTACGGCGAGAAACCGCCGGCGAAAAAGATGGAGGCGGTAAGGCAATTGGGCGAAAAGTTAGGCATTAAAACGTCGGTTTTTGAGACAGTGGGACTTTTAAAAAAAGGCGAGCGGATCCCGTCGCTTTCCCTGGCCAAGGTCTTTGGGGAATACTTGCGGACCCTGGAAGCCTTCGCTGAAAAAATAAAAGGTTAGAGGCGCCCTTGTCCCGTCGAAGCCGAATTCATTGGACCCTTGGCCTCGCCCTGGGGTTCTGGGCCGCGGCGCTGCCCCTCTTCGCGGGGGCCTCGAAGAAGCCCCTGCGGTTCCTTTCTTCGGCCTTCGAGGACGGGGGGAAATTGCCGGTGAAATACACCTGCGACGGGGCGGGGTTCTCGCCGGAACTTCGATGGAAAAACCTGCCCAAGAAAACCAAAAGCCTGGCCTTGATTTTGGAGGATCCGGACGCCGCTTATTCCACCTGGACCCATTGGGTGGTTTACAACATCCCGGCCAATGTGCTGGAATTCCTGGAGAATTTCCCCAAGGACGCCCAATTGCCCAACGGCATCACCCAGGGAACCAGCGATTTTAAGACGATCGGTTACGGCCCCCCTTGCCCGCCGAACGGGATCCACCGATATTTCTTCAGGCTTTACGCGCTCAACAGCTTCCTGGCCCTGCCGCCCGGGGCCACGGCCGCGGAGCTGAAGCAGGCGATGAAAGGCCATATCCTGGCCACGGCGCAGATGATGGGTAAGTACGGTCAATATCAACGATGACGGGCCGCTGAAAAAATTCCGAACCCGTCGGGGCCGGGGTTGGGCGCGTTGCTTTCAACCCTTGTTTTCAAGGGGCGACATAAAAGCGCGGAGTCCTTCGTTGTGATTTTTTTCATCATTTTGATAGGGAGGTCGGCATGGCGGACGGCAATTGGAATTTGAAATGGGTCTTGGGGCTGGTGGGTTTTGTCTTGGTGGTCTTCCTGATTTGCATGGGGTCCTACAATTCGCTGGTGTCCAGCAATGAGGCCGTGGAGGCCCAATGGAGCCAGGTGGAAAACGTGATGCAGCGGCGCTTTGACCTCATCCCCAACTTGGTGGCCACCGTCAAGGGTTACGCCAAGCATGAGCGCGAGACCCTGGAGGAGGTGACCCGCCTGCGCAGCCAATGGGGCGCGGCCCAAAGCCGGGACGAGAAAGTGAGGACCTCGGACCAATTGGAAGGGACCTTGAACCATTTGATGGTGGTTTTGGAGAATTACCCGGACTTGAAGGCCAACGAGAGCTTCCTCAAACTGCAGGATGAGTTGGCCGGCACGGAAAACCGCATCACGGTGGAACGCCAACGCTACAACGAGGCGGTCCAGGACTACAACGTGAAGGTCCGCAGCTTCCCGTCCAACCTCATGGCCTCCATCGGCGGGTTCCAGCGCAAGGACACCTACTTTAAGGCCGCCAGCGGGGCCGACCAGGCGCCCAAAGTGGACTTCAACTAAGCGCGTTTAGGGCGGGCCTTCTTGCGGGCCGGGGATTGGGGGCGGGGCGTCTCCAGGGGCGCGGGCGGCGGGGCCGGGTGCAGGGCTTTTTGGAACTCCGCCACCCACTGGCCCAGGGTGCGGGCGATGGCCGGAACTTTTTCCGGGCCAAAAATGAGGATGACGATCGCGCCGATGAAAAGAATGCGTTCCACAAAAGCCTCCCGATTGGAAACCCTGTTATAAAAGCTTGGCCGGTTGAAAGCAAATGATTCCCGAAAGGCGTCTATGGGTCCGGGCGGTTGGTTTTGGTTGTGCCTGATGGGGTCGGCCCTGGCTTGGCTTTTTTCCCAGGAATGGCGCCGGCGGCCCCCGGGTTCCCCGGCGGCCCCGCCCGAGCGGGTTCCCCTGGTCCTGGAAGAGGCCCCCGCCGAGCGGGTGGCCTCGCTCACCCCGCCCTGGCAGGCGGAGTTGACGGCCCAATTGGAGGCCGAGGGTTTTGAGCGGCTGGGCGATTTTGCCTACGCTTCCACCGAATTTTTTTGGGCCCGGATTTTCCTGACCCCGGGCCGCCGGGCGGCCCTGCTTTTGGTCAATTGGAAGGAAGGGGGCAAATACGGCGCGCCCCTGACCTCGAACCTTGAGATTTATTCCTGGGGGACCTTTGAGGGCAAGCGGGATTTCAGGTTGACCGCCTGCGCCCAGGACGGTTCCACCCGGCTCTTGACCGGGGCCAACCGGCCCTCGCCCCGGCAAATGGCCTTGCATTTAAAGATGGTTTTTAACGCCGTGGGCGTGAAACCCCTCTTGGCCGAGCACGAAGAAAGGCTGCGGGCGTGGGAGCGGGAAGGGGCCCGGATCGAGCTTTTGGAAAGGGCCCCAGCCTTGGCGGCCTTGGCGGCGATTTTTTCGGGGTCGGCTTAAGAACCGACAACCAAAGTCGCGTTCATTTTTACCGCGAAGGCCGCCACAAAAGGCCAAAACAAAATCAGGGATTTTTCGTTTTTGCTTTTGGTGGCGGCCTTGGCGGTGAAAGGGGTTTGTGGCCCTCTCTAAACTATCGGTGACGCCAAGCCGATGGCCTTGCGCCAAGCGGGAGTTGGGTCGATCAGCTTGCGTTGGTTCAAGTCGAACAGCCCCACCACGAAAAGGGCCTCGCAGGCCAGGGTGCCGTCTTCCTTGATCATTTTCTGCGCGCAATGGCCGATCTTGCCCCGATAGTCCGTCATCTCGGACGTGATTCTTATTTTCTCCCGCAGGGTCAGTTCCTTCTTGAATTTGACCGTGGCCTCCAGCACCACCGGGCCCTGGCGGCTTTCTTGGATGAATCCCAGGCTATAGCCGTTTTGGGTGATCCATTCCCAACGGGCTTCCTCGAACAGCACCATATAAGCCGCGTTGTTGACATGGCCGAAACTGTCCAAGTGGGACTCGCGGATCAAGACGTCATAGGCATGGGTCGAAAGGGCCATGGGCTTCCTCTGGGGGTTTGATTTTCTTAAGGGTAAGGGCTTGGCGGGAAAGCCGTCAAGCCCG
>DATKNU010000232.1:0-3900 GCA_035541195.1 bacterium | reverse complement strand
GTATCCCTTCGCCGTCGCCCATCCCTTTTTCGCCAGCACCGTCGTGATGGCCGCCGTCAAAGACGTCTTCCCATGGTCCACGTGCCCGATCGTCCCGATATTCACATGGGGCTTATTGCGCACGAATTTTTCTTTAGACATAGACACGCCTCCTCTGGCATCCCCTCGGGGACGCGGATTTTTAGCCTTTGACCTTCGTGATAATTTCCTGCTGAATCGACCGGGGGGTCTCTTCGTAATGCGCGAACTGCATGGTGTAAGTCGCCCGACCCTGGGTCATGGACCGCAGGTTCGTCGAATAACCGAACATCTCGGAAAGCGGAACCTTGGAGCGGATGATCTGGGCCGAGCCGCGAAGCTCCATGCCCTCAATCTTGCCGCGCTTGGACTGCAGGTCGCCCATCACCGGGCCCATGAAATCGTCCGGCGTCACCACCTCGACGTCCATGACGGGTTCCAGGATGACCGGATCGGCGTTCTTCATGGCGTCTTTAAAAGCCATGGAGGCCGCGATCTTGAAGGCCATTTCGTTGGAGTCCACGTCGTGGTAGGAGCCGTCGGTCAAGGTCACCTTGAAATCCACCACCGGGTAGCCGGCCAAGACGCCGTTGTCCTTGGCGTCCATGATGCCCTTCTCCACCGCCGGGATGTATTCGCGCGGCACCGTGCCGCCCTTGATGGCGTCCACGAACTCGATACCCTTGCCGGGCTCTTGGGGTTCCATGGTGATGTAAACATGGCCGTAGTTACCGCGGCCGCCGGTCTGCTTGATGTACTTGCCTTCCGCCTCGACGCTCTTGCGGATCGTCTCGCGGTAGGCCACCTGGGGCTTGCCCACGTTGGCCTGGATGTTGAATTCGCGCATCATGCGGTCCACGATGATTTCCAAGTGGAGCTCGCCCATGCCCGAGATGATGGTCTGGCCCGTTTCCTCGTCGCTCTTCACGCGGAACGAGGGGTCTTCCTCGGCCAGTTTGGAGAGGGCCAAGCCCATCTTTTCCTGGTCGGCCTTGGTCTTGGGTTCGATGGCCACGGAGATCACCGGCTCGGGGAACACCATCTTCTCGAGGATGATGGGTTTTTCCTCCAAGCACAGCGTGTCGCCGGTGGTGATGGTCTTGATGCCCACGGTGGCGGCGATGTCGCCGGCGTGGACCTCTTTGATTTCCTCGCGCTTGTTGGCGTGCATCTGCAAGAGACGGCCCACGCGCTCCCGGTTGCCCTTGGTGGAGTTATAGACGTAGGAGCCGATCGAAAGGGTGCCCGAGTAAACCCGGAAGTAAACCAGCTTCCCCACGTGGGGGTCGGTCATGATCTTGAAGGCCAAGGCGGAGAAAGGGGCGTCGTCCTTGGTTTCGCGGGTCTCTTCCTCGCCGCTGTCGGCGTTGTGGCCCTTGACCGGGGGAATGTCCACGGGAGAGGGCAGGTAGTCGATGACGGCGTCCAGCAAAACCTGCACGCCCTTGTTCTTGAAGGCCGAGCCGCAAAGCACGGGATTGAACTTGTTGGAGATGGTGCCCTTGCGGATGCAGCTTTTAAGCTCTTCCTGGGTGGGCGCCTGGCCGTCCAGGTATTTTTGCATGACCGCGTCGTCGAATTCCGCCACGGATTCCACCAATTCGTTGTGGTACTTCTCGGCGATTTCCTTCATATCCGCCGGGATCTCCTCGATCTCGAACTTCGCGCCCAGGCTGTCGTCCAGCCAGCGATAGCGCTTCATCTCGACCAAGTGGATGACGCCGTCGAACTTGTCTTCCGCGCCCACCGGGATGGTCAAGGCATGGGCGTTGGCGTTGAGGCGGCTGCGCATCTGGTCGATGGCGCCGTAGAAATCGGCCCCCACGCGGTCCATTTTGTTCACGAAGGCGATGCGGGGCACGCCGTAGTTGGTGGCTTGGCGCCAGACGGTCTCGGACTGGGGTTCCACGCCTTCCACCGCGCCGAAGACGCCGATGGCGCCGTCGAGCACGCGCAGCGAGCGCTCCACCTCGATGGTGAAGTCCACGTGGCCCGGGGTGTCGATGATGTTGATGCGGTTGGTCTTCCAGAAGCAGGTCGTGGCGGCCGAGGTGATGGTGATGCCGCGTTCTTGCTCTTGGGGCATCCAGTCCATGGTGGCGGCGCCGTCGTGCACTTCCCCGATCTTATGGGTGCGGCCCGTATAAAAGAGGATGCGCTCGGTCAAGGTGGTCTTGCCGGCGTCGATATGGGCCATGATGCCGATGTTGCGGGTCTTGGCTAGGGGGACTTGTCGGGTGCTCAATTTATTTCCTCAATTACCAGCGGTAGTGGGCGAAGGCCTGGTTGGCTTCCGCCATTTTGTGCGTGTCTTCCTTCTTCTTGATGGCCGTGCCTTGGTTCTTGAAGGCGTCGGTCAACTCGGCCGCCAACTTCTCGGCGATGGTTTTTTCCTTGCGGGCGCGCGAAGCCGCCAAGACCCAGCGGATCGCCAGGGACACCCGGCGTTCGGGACGGATTTCCACCGGCACTTGGTAGGTGGCGCCGCCGACCCGGCGGGACTTCACTTCCAAAACCGGCTTGATGTTGTCGATCGCCGTCTTAAAAACGTTCAAGGCGCCTTCGCCGTGCTTCTCGCCCAGGATGTCCAAGGCGTCGTAGAAGCTGCGGGTGGCGACCATCTTCTGGCCGTTGTACATCATGGAGTTGATGAACTTGGCGACCAACTTGTTGTTGTAGCGGGGATCCCCGAGGATCTCGCGTCTGGCGGCTACTTTTCGACGAGGCATTCAGTCTCTCCTTAGGTTCAGGACTACTTTTTAACGGCTTCTTTTTTCGGGCGCTTCATCCCGTACTTCGAACGGCCTTGTTTACGGTCGGCGACGCCCGAGGCGTCCAGCGCCCCGCGCACGATGTGGTAACGCACGCCCGGCAAGTCCTTCACGCGGCCCCCGCGGATGAGCACGATCGAGTGCTCCTGCAGGTTGTGGCCCACGCCCGGGATGTAACAGGTCACTTCCATGCCGTTGGTCAGGCGCACGCGGGCGATTTTCCGCAAGGCCGAGTTCGGCTTCTTGGGCGTCATGGTGGCGACTTTCACGCAAACCCCGCGCTTCTGGGGGCAAGCCTTCAAAGCGGGGGATTTGGTCTTATGTTTGCTCTTCTCGCGGCCCAAACGGACCAGCTGGTTTAAGGTCGGCAACTTGTCCCTCCAAAAGGGTTCCAAAAATAAAAAAGGCAAAGACAGTGAGCTCCGCCTTTGCCAGTCGAACATTCCAATGAATCCCCAGGCACCACAACCCCTGGGGGGGAATCCTCAAGCAAAGCCCTCCTCGTGCTCACCATTTTCGGGCGGGAAACCCCGCCCAAAACGAAGGTTTTACTGCACTTCAAACCTCAAAACGGGCTCAAACGCGGAGCAGTAGGCTATCAAAAGGCCTAGGCCTGGTCAAGGACTTTCTTGTCCATGTCCCCATCCTCGGCTTTAAAGTCGATATCGTCCATTTCAGCGGGCGGCGCCGCCGTAATGGCGATCGGGAGCTCGTCTTCCGGCTCATCGACCTTGATTTTCATGCCCTTATAAAAGGCCGACCCGGTCCCCGCGGGGATCAAATGGCCCATAATGACGTTTTCTTTCAGGCCCCGCAGGTCATCCACCTTGCCCGAAACCGCGGCTTCGGTAAGGACCTTGGTGGTCTCCTGGAAGCTGGCCGCCGAAATAAAGCTCTCGGTGCCCAAGGAGGCCTTGGTGATGCCCAAAAGGATGGTGCGGGCCGTGGCCGGTTTCCCGTCCTTCTCCGCCACCCGCTCGTTTTCCTTCTTGAACTTCATCTTGTCGACCTGCTGTTTGGGCAGGAACTCGGTGTCGCCTTCTTCCTGCACGACGACCTTGCGCATCATTTGGCGGACGATGACCTCAATATGCTTGTCGTTGATCTTCAC